>JAAZOE010000082.1 GCA_012797915.1 Candidatus Zixiibacteriota bacterium
ACCTGCTCGGACATCACGTACACGTCGCCGTTCCGGTTGGTGAAGACGACGTGGGTCGGGTCGATGGCGATACCGGTGGAGCGGTAGCTCTTGCCGGAACCGACATAGTACTGATACCCGAACTCGGTGACACCGTTGTCGGCGTTGACGGCCATGAAGTTGGCGTTGTTGTTGCCGACATACAGGCGATTGGGGAAATCGATTTCGCAGGAAAGGGCTCCCTCAATATATGAGGTCGAAGTGTAAAACCCGTCGTGTTTCCACATAACGGCGCCGGTCGATTTCCGCAAGGCCACGAACGGCGATTCCGATGTCCAGTACCGCAACGACTGGACATAAATTAGATTGTCATCGATGATCGGCGCGGTGTAACCGTTGGTTGAGGACGTGGTCCCCTGCCAAGTGCCGCCGACCGCCCAAATGATGTCGCCGGTGGGATCAATGCAATACCGGGCGCCGGATGGCGGTGAACCGGGAGAAACTTCGGAGGCGAAACTGGAAAGGACATAAAGAGATCCATCGTCGTCAACTGCGATCGGGCCGCGGAATACCTCCTTAGTCACGGTGCCGAGGGTATCCTTGTCGATATCATGACCGGCCAGATCGGCTTCGTCCAGTTGCCAGAGAATGGCGCCGGTCGCAACGTCGATGGCATAGAGGCTGCCACACCCGCCGGCGCCCAGCGTTCCATCCGTACCGACATAGAGAACATCCACGCCGTTGGAGGAAATCGTCTCCGTCCCGACGCCGTTCAACTGAATTGGATATCCGGGCAGGTCGGCGCCGGTGGCGATATCCAGACCCTGCAGCTTGCCGTCTTCCGTTTGGAAGAAGATCCCGTCCTGCGAACCAGCCGTCAGGATCACCGATGTCGTATACTGGCTGTTGCCGGTTAGCGGCGTGGTCGTGATCGTCCGGCTCCACATCAGGGTGCCGGTGTTCACGTCGGCCTTGTTGAAGGCCGGGATGTTGCCGCCGCCGAAATAGACATAGCCGTCGGCGACGGTCGGGGTGTTGCGGAACGCGCTGCCGATGGTCGGCATGCCGGAAACGGTCCAGAGGACCGCGGCGGTGTTGATATCATAGGCAACCAGTTTGGTGTTGAAGGCGACGATCAGCTTGCCATCAGAGATCACCGGGCGGTTGGAGTTCATGCCGGCCGCCTCATTGGTCCACCACAGGATGTCCTGCTTACAGCGGGCGTCGCCGGTCGGATCCCAGGAATGTCCGGACCGTCGGAAATCATGACCGCAGGTGGGCCAGTCGTCCCCACCGGGGCAGTTTGGTGGAAGGCCCGGTTTACAGCAGATAGCCGCCTCGAGGTATCGGTTTCTCGCGCTAAAGGAGGTGGAGTTATCATCCCACCAGAGTGCCGAACCGGGGCCGCCGCAGGTGCCGTCGTCAGCCAGGATGGCGATGCCGTGTTCCGGGTCCGGGGCCAGCGAGTGAATCCCCACCCAGATTTTGTCCTCGAAGCGGATGTCCTGAGACAACACATCGACCGGGGTCATGGCCGGATAGAAGACATAGTCGGCCGGGGTCAGCGTCACCTGCCCCAGCAAAGTGCCCGGTGCACCCGGCAGGCCGTTCCAGGTCAGACCGTCGGAGGCGTACACGCGGACCTCGCTGTTGGACGTATACATGGTCGGGATACCCCGGTCATACAACGCCAGGAATACGGAATCCAGACGGCATCCCGGTTCCCATGAATACGGTTCGAATCCTTCATAGATGGCCAGGACGTTGTTTCCGCTGCCGTCGGGTACGGCGCTGGGCAGGGAAGTATAGACGGCGAGATTGCAGGCGTTATTCACATGGCGGCACTCGGCGAATTCATCTTCGCAACCATACGAGTACATCAGGAAATTCACATCGACGCCGCTATTGTCGTACAGGGTTTCCCAACCGCCGGCATGGTATACGGAACTGCGGAGAGCACCGCATGCGCCGTCGTCCGATATGCCGTAGGCCAGGCCGCCGGTGATGTCGTTTGGGGACCAACCAACGTGGTACTCCTCCCGAAGGATGATGGTTTCGGCGGAGAGATCGACCACCAGGTAGTCGGGATAGTAGACGATATCGGCGAAGGCCACAGTCGTCTGATACAACACGTTGGTCAAGTCCGGGAACCCGGCATCATCGCCCCACACGAAGATATCGACGTCGCCGCTCTGATCGCCGTAATCAAAGAAGGCGAGCCCGACGGTCATCAGGGTTTCCGGGGTATAGGGCGAGAACCGCATGGAGAAATAGTCATTACCATAGGCATCCGGCAGCGGCCAAAGGTAATACGGACTGCAATTGTACTCGAGGCGATAGCACCAGGAATAGGGTATATCCGCCGCGCAGTAATCGACGGCCATGGTGTAGGCGTAGTCGGCGGTCCAGACATACCACCCAGCCGGGTAGTCGCCGGGGAGATAGAAGGAGTGTCGGCCTGTGGCGGAGGCGCCGTTGTCCGACAGAATCGCCAAAACGTTGCCGGCGCCCGAGTTCGGGCAGTTCACGCCGATGTGATACTCTGCTCCATCGGAATACACCAGGCCGAACGGCCGCAGGTCGGCCGTCACGTACGCCAAACTGGTCGGCAGCGAGGTGTACGGAATAGTTACCGTGGCCCGCAGGGTCCCGGGAAACCCGAATCCGTCATCATCCCAAACCAGAATTTCCATGTCGGGCGTCCCCATAAAGGCAGCGGGGTACACCGCGACATAGGCCGTATACAACGTGCAGTTGTACCCGGCAACGGAGGTAAAGCGCATGTTCTGATAGATGTCACCGTAGGTAGCGCCGGGGACTTCCCAGAAGTAGGCGAGATCATCGCCGTAGCTGATGCCGTCGCAGAAGTAATCGAGCGGGTTCATTTTCGTCGGGGAGACCGGATGAAGAGCCCCGGGCGCGAGGGGGCGGTTGAATTCGGAATCGTATTGCGGCGCCACCATCAGGTTTTGATACCCCGGGTGGGTGAGGTCAAGCTTCACCACCGGCGTGACCGGGTCGGAATGGGATTCCGAACCCGCCCCCGGGGCGAACGCCCCGAGGAGAATCCCGGTCAGCATGCATGCGATTAGTCTTTTTCCGAACATGATTTCCCTCCTGCAGACCGAATAGAGGCCTCACCTCGGCGGACGTTCATCCGAACAAGTAGGCTTGCTGTGGTCTCCATATGTGATTCGACAGTCTTTTCGTTCCTTGCGTGTTTGCCGGTTCCACTACCATGACGATGTTGTCGATACCTCAAGAACCGGGATTGCAGGCAAAGCGGGTATGTGTGAATTCCCCGTTTCCTGGCGACCAGGATCACCCAACAGAAATGACTATATATAACGTTACGAAAATTCCTCCCATTGTCAAGCGTATTTATTGCCGCAGAATCGGTTACGGCAGACCTTATCCGTTTGTGCCCCCGATCGCCGCGCCGCGGTGCTTCCCGGACGATTACGCTCTGCTCCCGGTCACGTTCCTTATCCCGTCGAGTAGGCAACCAAATGACGGTTCCCATCGTCCAAGTTCATGGATGATATAATCGCCGTCGGTCGGGTTTAATTCCGGCTGGGCCAATAGACATATCCTGGGCAACAGCAGAGACATCACGGGTGGAAGCGGCAAGGCGGCGATAGAATGGGCGAACATTGGCGGGGAATCGGTATGCGGTACCATATTTGGCGACGACAGGGCATGATGGGAGCTTTCGTTTGGCTGGTGGCTCTCATCGCGATGGAACCGGCGGCGGCGACGACGGACAGCACACAGATGCGCCAGTTTCACCCCTCTCTTGATGTGCGACGGGCCGGCGGTGAGATTAAGATCGACGGCAGCCTGACCGATCCCGGTTGGAACGGGGCGCAGCCAGCCACCAACTTCACCGAGCATTCCCCCGGCGAAGAGGTTAAACCGCCCGTCGATACCCGGGTTTATGTGACCTACGACGAGCAGAATCTCTATCTGGCGGCGGTCTGCTACGCCAAACCGGCCGAAGTCCGGGCCTCGATGTGCGAACGGGAGCAAATCTTTTCCGACGACAACATCGGGTTGTTTTTCGATCCGTACGGAGATGCTTCGCGCGCCTATATCATCAACCTGAATCCCTATGGCATTCAATATGATGCCCTTTGGACGCCCAATAACGGCGAGGATTCCAATTTCGACCTGGTGTTTGCCTCAACCGGCCGAATCACCGACTCGGGATACCAGGTGGAGGCGGCCATTCCATTTAAAAGCCTGCGCTTTCCCAAAAAGCCAGCGCAGGAGTGGAAATTCGAATTTTACCGGCATCACCTGCGGGAGGTGCACTATTCCATGTCGTGGGCGACCTATGACAACAACGAATCGTGCTGGCCTTGCCAGTGGGGGACGGTCAAAGGGATCGAAAACGTCGAACCGGGGAAAGGAATGGAACTTTTGCCCAGCTTTGTCGCCCATCAATCCGGGCGGGTATCCGATCCGGACTGCCCCAAGACCTCGTTCGAAAACGATGATATCCGGGGCGATTTTTCCCTCGGCGGAAAATACACCGTGGCTTCGGATGCGGTCGTCGAAGCCACCTACAATCCGGACTTCAGTCAGATCGAGGCTGACGCCTCGCAGGTGGATGTCAATACCACTTTCGCCCTGTCGTATACGGAAAAACGGCCGTTTTTCCAGGAAGGGATGGACCTGTTCCAGAGCGATTACTTCACGGTCTATACGCGATCGATCAATGACCCGAACTGGGCGGCGAAATTCACCGGATCGTCCGGAAAAACCCGCGTGGCGGTGTTGTCGGCGCACGATGAACACACGCTGGCGATTCTGCCGTTCGAAGAACGGTCGGTCTATGTGCCGATGAACAAAAGCTATTCCAACCTCCTGGCGGTGCGCCAATCGTTCGGCCAAAGCAATTATCTTACCGGCATTCTGACTGACCGGCGGTACGATGGCGGCGGCTCCGGCACGCTGGCGACGCTGTGCGGGCGGTTGCGTTTGACCAAGAGCCTGTACCTGCGCGGGCAGGCGGTCCGAACGTTCACTTCCGAGCCGGATGATACGGTCCTGACCAGCGGCCTCAACGGCGATACGTTCGACGGCGGAAAACATACGGCGGCGTTCGACGGGGAATCGTTTACCGGCGACGCCCAGTTGGTGGGGCTCGATCTCGACAGCCGGAATTTGTATGTCGGGCTTTCCGCGTATCAACGTACACCGACTTACCGGGCCGATAACGGCTTTCAACCGCGCAACGCCGATCGCCGGATGATTTCCTATGCCCAGTACCAGATCCGTCCCAAAGGGACGATCTTCCACCGAATCAGCATCTCCAATGAACTCGGCCGCATCTGGAACGATGATCGCCTGCGCAAAGAGGAATGGATTTCCCTGGCCGCCAACGGCCAGTTCCGATTCGCCCAGGCCGGGATCTGGCTTGGCCACGTGCGGCAAAAGGAGCGGTTCGCCGATGTCGATTTTTCCGGCATTTGGTCGATCGACGCCGAAGTCTGGGCAACGCCGATTCCGGCGTTCGAATTCGGCGGCAGTATCTCCCATGGCCGCCAGATCGCCCGCCATTTCCTGACCAGGGGAAAGGAAACCACGCTTCATGGATGGGCTGACATCCGTCTGCTCGGAAGAATATTAGTCGAACCGAACATCACCTATACCCAGAACCGCGATCCGAACACGAAGCAGATGTATTTCTGCGGGTATATCGCCCGAACCAGAGTGGGATACCAGTTCAACCGGGAGCTGTCGCTGCGGCTGGTCGGGGAATACAACAATTTTTCCCGGCAGTGGAGCGTCGATCCGCTCATCTCCTACCGGATCAATCCGCTGTCGACGTTCTACCTCGGGGCGACGTACGATTACGACCGGTACGCCTGCGGGTCGATGCCGGGCCGCTACACGACCTGCCTGTCCCAGCGGCAGTATTTCATGAAGGTTCAGTATCTCTTCCAGACCTGACCGCATTCGGATCGCGCGGCCGACAGGCAAAGTCTCAGAAAAAAGAAAACCCACCCGAGGGGCGGAATATGAAGCACGGCGTCAGGAAGGGATTTCTGACGCCGCTGGCTATCGTTCATCGGTCTATCCCACCGCATGCGGATTGTTGAAAAAGAGTTGCCCACATTCGAGGGCCGTTGTTTCCGCGTACCAAAAACATCCATAAATCGTTGAGGGGCGGCAGGTCACAATTCCGATTTCATCGGAATCAAGACCTGCCGCAACCTTTACGCCGGGTTTCTCAACGCACCCCGCCAGTGGCGGAGCGAGGCAGCCGGCTCGTTGTCGTATTGTCACCGCGACGACAGATACTCGTGGATCGACCGCGCCGCCTTGCGCCCGGCTCCCATCGCCAGAATCACCGTCGCCGCCCCAGTGACCACATCGCCGCCGGCCCAGACCCGATCCATCGACGTCTTGCCTGTCGCCTCGTCGGCCACGATATTCCCTTTTTTTCCGATCTGCAGTCCCGGTGTCGTGGCCGGAATCATCGGGTTGGGGCTGTTGCCGATGGCGCATACGACGGCATCGACATCCATCAACGTTTCCGATCCCTCGATCGGCACCGGGCTGCGGCGCCCGGAGGCATCCGGTTCGCCCAGCTGCATCTTCAGGTATTCGATCTGTTTAACCCACCCGCGTTCATCGCCGATATACCGGATCGGCAGGGTGAGAAACTTGAAGATGATCCCTTCTTCTTCGGCGTTTTCGACCTCTTCCAATCGCGCCGGCAGTTCCTGCCGCGACCGACGGTAGATGATATTCACCTCGGCCCCCAGCCGCAAGGCCGTACGGGCGCAATCCATGGCCACGTTGCCGCCGCCGACCACCGCTACTTTCCGATGCCGCTTGATGGGGGTGTCGTATTCGGGGAAAAGAAATCCCTTCATCAGGTTCATGCGGGTCAGGTATTCGTTGGCTGAATAGACGCCGTTGAGATTTTCGCCGGGGATGTTCATAAACCAGGGGAGACCGGCTCCGGCCCCGATGAAGACGGCGTCGTATTCCTGCAGGATGCTGTCCAGGGTTCGGGTCTTGCCGACCACGAAGTCGGCGATCACCTCGACGCCGAGGGTTTTGAGGTAGTCCACCTCGCGATTGACGATCGCCTTGGGGAGACGAAACTCCGGGATGCCGTAGGTCAGCACGCCGCCCAGCTTGTGCAGGGCCTCGAAGATGGTCACGGCATGGCCGCGCAGGATCAGGTCGCCGGCGACGGTCAGCCCGGCCGGTCCGCCTCCCACTACCGCCACTTTCTTTCCGGTGGACGGCGGGATATCGGGGATGGCCGCCTTCCCCTGGGCCGCCTCCCAGTCGGCGGCGAACCGTTCCAGACGGCCGATGGCGATCTGGCCGCCTTTTTTTACCAGCACGCAGGTTTTTTCGCACTGTTCTTCCTGCGGGCAGACGCGGCCGCACACGGCCGGCAGAAGGTTTTTTTCCTTCAGCACCCGGATGGCGCCGGGGAAATCGCCGTCGGCGATATGCTTGATAAAGCCGGGGATGTTGATTTCCACCGGGCAGTTGCCGACGCAGAGCGGCTTCTTGCATTGCAGACAGCGGGCGGCCTCAGCCATGGCCGTTTCGCCCGGATACCCCAGGGCCACCTCGCTGAAATTGAAGCGGCGAACCTCCGGCGACTGCTTGGGCATTTCCCGGCGGTCCAGGTCCAGCTTTTTCTTCTGCTGTTGTGGTTGCGGTTCGGTCATGGTCGTGACTCCCGAATGGCGGCCTGATGCTCCTCGCACCGGCTGGCGGTGACGGCGATTTCTTCCTCGACGATATACGTCTTGCGGCGTTGCAGCAGCTCCTCCCAGTCGACCAGATGGCCGTCGAAATCCGGCCCATGGACGCAGGCGAACCTGGTTTCCGTGCCGACCGTCACCCGGCAGACGCCGCACATGCCGGTCCCATCGATCATGATCGGGTTGAGGCTGACGATCGTTTTCATTTCGTACGGGCGACTCATGTCGGAGGCCCGTTTCAGCAGGAACGTGCAGCCGTTGACGATGATTCGATGCACCGGCCGGCCCAGCGACTTCATGATCTCCGGCACGCGCGAGACATGCCCCCGGTATCCCTTGGTGCCGTCGCGGGTGATGATAATCAGCGAATCGACCAACTTCTTGAAGCGGTCTTCCCAATACAGCAGGAAGGAGCTGCGGGCCTCCATGACCATGATGACTTTGTTCCCCTTTTGCTTGAGCGCCCGCGCGATCGGGTAGATGCTGCCGATGCCGTAACAGCCGCCGATGCACATGACCGTCCCGAACTCGCCGATTTCGGTCGGAATCCCCAGCGGGCCGACCACGGTGGGGAGATTGTCCCCGGCCTTCAGCGCCGCCAGTTTGCCGGTGGTCCCGCCGACTTCCATGAAGATGAGGGTGATCGTTCCCGCTGCCGCGTTCCAGTCGGCCACCGACAGGGGGATCCGTTCGCCGTCCTCGTCGGCCCGGACGATGACGAACTGCCCCGGCTGGACCTGCGCGGCGATCGCCGGCGCCTGCACCACCATCGCGTGGATGTTCGGCACCACGGCTTCCTTGGTGAGTATCTTAGCCATTCTGTTTCCTTATCGCGACGGAAAGGCTGCGGCCTCCGTCCCATTCGTCAACGTTCACGGTGACCCGGACTTCGCCGGGCGGTTGCGAGTGGTCGATGATCGCGGGCCACACCCGTTCGAACCCGTCGGCGGCCACGACGACTTTCTCGCGGTCGACGATCCCGACCCGGGCAGCATCGGCCGGATTGATATACAGCGCCTCCATCGGCTGAATGATGCGCAGGCCTCCCACCCAGCGCGACAACGGATATCCTCGGAACAGGTGTTCATCCGGCGCCATCCGAAGCGTCAACGTCCCGTCGCCGACGGGTGCAG
>JAAZOE010000083.1 GCA_012797915.1 Candidatus Zixiibacteriota bacterium
ACCTGCTCGGACATCACGTACACGTCGCCGTTCCGGTTGGTGAAGACGACGTGGGTCGGGTCGATGGCGATACCGGTGGAGCGGTAGCTCTTGCCGGAACCGACATAGTACTGATACCCGAACTCGGTGACACCGTTGTCGCAGTTCTTGGCCATGAAATTGCCGTTGTTGTTACCGGCATAGAGGATGTCGCGAGCGATCGGCTCGCAGGACATGGCCCCTTCGATGTAGGAGGTTTCGGTGTAGAACATGTCACCAGTCCACTGCAGTTTGCCTTTGAGCTTGTCAAGGGCCTGGACGCCGCCGGTTTCGGAGGTCCAGTAGCGCAGCTGCTGGTAGATTACGTTGTTCGCGTCAAGGATCGGGGCTTGATAGCCGTTGGCGGTCGAGGTCGTTCCCTGCCACACGCCGTTGACGGCCCACTTGATGGTGCCGTCGGGGGCGATGCGGTAGCGGACACCCACCGGAGCGCCGGCGACTTCGGAAGCAAAGCTGCTCATGACATACAGAGCAGGATCGTCCTGGTCGTAGGCGATCGGACCACGGAAGACTTCCTTGGTCACGGTGCCGAGGGTGTCGTTATCGAGGTCATGACCGGCCAGATCGGCTTCGTCCAGCTGCCAGTTGATGGTGCCGGTGGCGGCGTCGATGGCATAGAGACTGCCATACCCGCCGGCGCCCAGCGTTCCATCGGTACCGACATACAGGACGTCCACGCCGTTGGACGAAATGGTCTCTTCGCCCACGCCGTTCAGCTGAACCGGATATCCGGGCAGGTCGGCGCCGGTGGCGAGGTCGAGACCCTGCAGTTTACCGTCCACGGTCGTGAAATAGATCCCGTTGCCCAGAATCACGGAAGTCGTGTATTGCGTATTGCCCGTCAACGGGGTCGTCGTGATCGTCCGGCTCCACACCAGGGCGCCGGTGTTCACGTCGGCCTTGTTGAAGGCCGGGATGTTGCCGCCGCCGAAATAGACATAGCCGTCGGCGACGGTCGGGGTGTTGCGGAACGCGCTGCCGATGGTCGGCATGCCGGAAATGGTCCAGAGGACCGCGCCGGTATTGATATCATAGGCAACCAGCTTGGTGTTGAAAGCAACCACCAGGATGTCGCCGTAGATCACCGGACGGTTGGAGTTCAAACCGGCCGCGTCGTTCACCCACCACAGAATGTCCTGCTTGCAACGGGCATCTCCGGTCGAGTTGAAGGAGTGACCGGTCCGGCGGAAATCGTGACCCGTCGTCGGCCAGTCTTCACCCGGGGTACAGGTGATTTCCGGAGGAGGCGTGCAGCAGACATCGATGTCGATGTACCGGTTCCGGATGCTGAAGGAGGACGTTTCGTCGTCCCACCACAGCGCCGCGCCGGGACCGCCGCAGGTGGCGTCATCCGCCAGGATGGCAACACCGTAGGCCGGATCCGTCGCCAGCGAATAAATACCAACCCAGATCCGGTCATCGAAACGGATGTTCTGGGAGGCGATATCCGCCACGGTCATGGCCGGATAGAAGGCATAGTCGGCCGGGGTCAGCGTGACCGAGCCCAGCAGGGTGCCGGGAGCGCCGGGAAGGCCGTTCCAAGTCAGACCGTCGGAATTGTACACCCGAACCTCGCTGTTTTCCGTGTACATGGTGGCAACACCAAGATCGTACAGGGCGAGGTAGACAGTCTCGAGGCGGCAGCCGACGCCCCACGAATCGTACCCTTCGTAAATGGCCAGGACATTATTGCCGCTGCCATCGGGTATGCCGCTGGGAAGCGTGGTGTACGCCGCGAGATTGCAAACGTTTTCAAAGGTCATGCAGTTGGAGAACTCGTCTTTGCAGAGGTGAGCCTTGATCAGGAAGTTGACGTCGGCTCCCCAGTCGCCAAGCATCGTTCCCCACGAACCGCCGTAGTACTCGGAGCTCCGGAGAGTCCCGCAGGAACCATCGTCCGAAATACCGTAGGCCAGGCCTCCGGTGACATCGTTGGGCGACCAACCGATATGGAAGTCGCTTCGCGGCACGATGTTTTCGGCCGACAGGTCAAGAGTGACATAGTCGGGATAGTACACGATGTCGGCATACGCCACGGTCGTCTGATACAACACGTTGGTCAGGTCCGGGAATCCGGCATCGCTGCCCCACACGAAGATATCGACGTCGCCGCTTTGATCGCCGGCATCGTAGAAGGCCAACCCGATCGTCATCAACGTTTCGGGGCCTCCCACGGAGAACCGCATGTTAAAGTAGTCATCGCCATAAGCATCCGGCAGATTCCAGATGTAATACGGAGCACAGTTATATTCCCGATCGTAGCAGTCGGAATAGGGAATATCACCGGCGCAGAAATCGACCGCCATGGTGAAGGCATAGTCGCCGGTCCAGCTGTACCACCCCGCGTACGAGGGGATATAGAAGGAGCCGCGGCCCGTCGCCGAGGTGCCGTCGTCCGACAGAATCGCCAGGACGTTGCCGGCGCCCGAGTTCGGGCAGTTCACGCCGATGTGATACTCTGCTCCATCGGAATAGACCAGATTCAACGAGGTCAGGTCGGCCGCAACATACGCCAAACCAGTCGGCAACGAGGCGTACGGAATGGTCACCGAACCGCGCAGGGTCCCAGGATATCCAAAACCATCATCATCCCAGACAAGGACTTCCATGTCGGGCGTCCCCGTAAAGGCAGCGGGGTACACCGCGACATAGGCCGTATACAACGTGCAGTTGTACCCGGCAACGGAGGTAAAGCGCATGTTCTGATAGATGTCACCGTAGGTAGCGCCGGGGACTTCCCAGAAGTAGGCGAGATCG
>JAAZOE010000084.1 GCA_012797915.1 Candidatus Zixiibacteriota bacterium
AAACATCATCGCCGACATCCCCTTTGACCTGCTCAAGACCGAGGCCCAGCTGGCCGAGGAGCGCCGCGTCGCGCTGCAGAACACGCCGGTCTATTTCACCTATGACGAAACCGTGGTCGAGCGCAGCCGGCAGAATCTGCGCCGCTTTTTGGCCTTCGCCGACTCCCTGCGTAACGGGGGCGGGGCCGACGCCGCGGCCATCGCCTTGGGGCGGCTGAAAATCGAATTCCCGGCTCTGCCGGAGGAATTGCTGGCGCGGTTTATCGACAACCGCCCGCCCCGGAGGCTGGCTGCCGCGCTCGACTCCATCTTCGCCATGGATATCTATGCCCACGGCGTCATCGACAACCTCGCCGGCCTGGTCCTGCTCAATTTCAATTCCGCGATCATGCGCCGCCCCCTGCAGGATATCACCTTGGTGCGGGCCCAACTGGTCGACCGCCAGCGGGCCTACAATATTCTTCTGGATCGGCTCAATCTGCTGGCGCCGCGGATGGATTTCGAGGTTGAGACCTGCTATGAAATCGTGCGCCGCTTCATCGAACCGAACGCGACCCTGGACAATAAGGCCACCGGGACCGCCCGCGATAGCGCCATCGCCGCCATCGGTGCCATCGAGCGTAAAGTTACCGCCGGCGATCTCCTGGTCCGGCGCGGCGTCCTGGTCGACGCCGAAACCGCCCGCCTGTTGAAAACCTATGCCGGCCAGGTGCGGGCCGAGGCTGCCGCCCGAGGCTGGTATCAGGAGTTACTGCCGGTCATGGCCCGGTTAATCCTGGTCGCCGCTGTCATCCTGCTTCTCTACCTGTTCCTGTATCATTTCGCCCCCGACGTCTTCTGGTCCAACAACAAGATTTTGGCCCTGCTCCTGATCATCGGGCTGGAGCTGTTTCTGGTCAACATCATCGGCGCCCGGTTGATTCATTCGGTCTATCTGCTGCCGATCGCCGTGCTGTCGATACTGGTGACCATCTTGTATGACTCCCGCCTGGGGGTGGTCGTCACCCTGCTGATGGCCCTGCTTTTGGGAATCCTCAACCGCTTCAACTTCACCTTCACCCTGATCACCGGGCTGGCCGGCACCGCCGCCTGTTTCTCCGCCGGGGAAATCCGTCGCCGCAGCGAATTCTATCGCATCATCCTCATCCTTTCCTTGGCTTACGTGGTCATCATCTTCGTCATCGAATCGCTCCGGTTGTCGCCGGTCTCGGCGATATTGACCTATTGCGGTTACGGCCTGGCCAACGGCTTCATCTCGCCGATGCTGACCATCGGGATTCTGCCGATTTTCGAATCGCTTTTCGGGTTCACCACCGATGTCACCCTGCTGGAACTGGCCGACCTCAATCAGCCGTTGCTCAAGCGGATGTCGATGCAGGCTCCCGGCACCTATCACCATTCCATCGTCCTGGGGACGCTGGCCGAAGCCGCCGCCAAGGCGATCGGCGCCAATCCGCTCCTGGCCCAGGTCGGCGCCTACTACCACGATATCGGCAAGATGGAAATCCCCGAGTATTTCGTTGAGAACCAGCTGGGCATCAAATCCAAACATGAATCGCTCAATCCGACCATGTCGGCCCTGGTGCTCGCGTCGCATGTCAAAAAGGGACGGAGGCTGGGGGAGGAGGCCGGATTGCCCGACGCCGTCCTCCGCTTCGTCGAGGAACATCACGGCACCAGCGTCATGACCTATTTCTTCAGCAAAGCCAAGGAAATGGGTCTGCCGCTCGATTCCGACGAGGAGTTCCGGTATCCGGGGCCGAAACCGCAAAGCAAGGAAACGGCCATCGTCATGCTGGCCGATTCCACCGAGGCGGCCAGCCGGACGCTGGACAATCCCACCCCGGCCCGCATTCGCAACCTTATCCAGAAACTGATCAACGACAAGTTCACCTCGGGAGAATTGACCGATTCCGCCCTGACTCTCAAAGACCTGAATGACATCCGCGAGGCGTTTCTGTCCATCTTGATCGGCGTCTTCCATCAGCGGATCGCCTATCCCAAGAAAGAAACGGAAGGGGCGGCCTCATGATTCCCAGCCGGGTTTTTTCCGACCAGCGCGGACGGCTGCCGAAACGGGAAGCCGGGAAACTGGCCGACCGGATCCTGGCCGGCGAACGGCGCAAACGGCCGATTAATATCATTTTCACCGGTGACGACCGGATCACGCAGTTGAACGCCGCCTATCGCAAACAGGACCGGCCGACCGATGTCCTTTCCTTTGCGGCCGACGCCGACGAGGGGATTCTGGGCGAGGTCTATATATCGATCGATGCCGCCCGGCGGCAGGCCGCCGACTACGGCGCCTCTCTGCGCGAGGAAATCCTGCGGCTGGTCTGCCATGGGACCCTGCACCTGTGTGGGTATGACCACCACCGGCGGCCGGATACGGCCCGGATGAAGGCCCGCGAAAACAAGTATTTCGGCGCGTACCTAGAGCATGATTAATATCGCGGTATACAGCCTGATGGCGGCGGCGCTCCTGGCCGGCGGATATATCGTTTCCGTCTTTTCCAACGCCGTCTATATCGAACCGGATCAGGTCCGCGAACTGTTTCCGGACATATCCGCGCGGCGCCAGCGGGAACTGGAACGGTTCGCCGCCGATCCCCGGGCGTTCTTCCGCATCGCTTTCCTTGTCCGCATCACCGCCGCCCTCGG
>JAAZOE010000085.1 GCA_012797915.1 Candidatus Zixiibacteriota bacterium
CCCGCGATACGCTTTCTCATCAGTTCCTCTTTTCCCTTTCGGTGATCTGCCGTCGCCACGTTCATCCGGTAATGATAGGGATAAAAAAAAGGGAAGCAAGGCCAAAGCCTTGCTTCCCGGATGATTCTATGACCGAAACCAAGATCACGGACACGGAATCGGGAGCACCCAGCTTCCCACCGGAGCCGGCCCGGCGCAGAACCAGTAGTTGGCCAGATACAACACGTCGGCGTTGTTCACGCCGCCATCGTTGTTGACATCCGCCAAATGCTGGAACAGCGGACCGTTGCCGCCCGCGTTCACCTGGTTGTACAGAGCGACGACGTCGACGAGGTTGATCGCCCCATCGTTGTTGATGTCGCCCCGGCCGAAACCGGCAAACTGGTTCACGAGGGTCGCCAAATCGGTGTAGGCTTCGGCATCCTGTACGTCCCCGTTCGGGAACATGAACAGGTAGGTGCCGAAGGTGTACGTCTCGTTCGGCGCAAAGTCGTGACCGACGAAGCTGTAGAAGAATTCGCGGTCATCGCTTTCGCTCGACGGGGCGCACGGGAAGTTGGCATCGATACCGGTCTGCCAGGTCTTGCCCGGCTGCGTGGTCATGTAGTAGTACGCGGAGTCGAGCGTAATGCCGTCCGCCCACATGGCCTGATTGGCATCCAGGGTCCGGACACCGATCATCGGATCGACGTCCATCGGGATCTTGCCCATGCCGACCACCCAGGTGTTGTTGACGTCAACACCGGAGCAGGAGGCGCCCCAGGCGACCGAATGCGCGGCATCGAACTCGGACACGTCGAAGCCGTTCTTCTGCAGGTCGAAGTCGTTGAGAGCGCCGAAGAAGACACCAGGCAGAGCCCGACCGTTGCGCTCAGTCACGTTGTGCCGGAAAATCACCACGTTGTTCAACGCGGCTTCGCCGGACACGCCGTACATGAACTGATCAACGGCCAAACCGATGGTGGAATCATTGCTGAATCCGCAATCGGTCGCATACCAATCCCAGCTGCCGTAGCAGGCCAGGTCGAGCAACGAGTCGATGTACCGGGAGACACCAATGTATCCCTCGACCACATCGTACGTCGCCCCGCCGTCGTGCGACATGGCGCCCAGCGGCGTCAGGGCCGTCACGTACGGCGTGCAGGTATTGAAGCAGTTGACATCGGGCAACGTGAAGTTCCACAAATCGGCCGGGTCGCCGGAGCTCCAGCCTTCCAGATTGAAGGCCAAACGCTTCTGGCTCATGCCGTACAGGAACCCGCCCTGCCAGTACCAGGCCGAGGCGCCGTCGAAATCGGGCAGGGTCTGATCCTGATTCCCAATTTCGCTGGTGTTCGACACCGGCATCACGTTCTGATCGGTCGTCCCGAACGCCAGGTCGGCGTAGCTCTCAAGGCAGCCGCCCAGGACACCCAGCTGAACCACCGGGTTGCCCACGACGTTCATGTAGTACTGATCGTTGCTGGCAATGGTCACGTAGCAGTAGTGCGGACCACGGGTGACCAGCGGACCGTTCACGTCGTAAATCACATCGTAGGCCTCACCATCACCGAGCGTGAAGTTCGGGTTGGTGATGCTCCACAACCAGGCCGGCGGAGCATAGGCCGCCATGTTGCTGTAGGAATCCTTGGACAAACCGGACTCCTCAAAGCGATCCCAATCCACCGGCTGGAGATGACGAGCCATCTCCGGATAGCTGTTCTCGACCATCTGATCGGCGATCGCACCCATGCGGGCAATCCGCTTGGGCTCGACGCTGGTGACCACATACCCGGCGGCCGCTTCATCGGCGGTCAGGGTACCGGTCAGGTCGGCGCAGCCATTGTTCATGAAGACATCCTCGAACGTCACGCTGTAATGCACCGGCGAGAAGAACGGCACGGACTGCAATTCATCGGTCTTGAGAATCACAAGCCGCGGCCGGTCGACCTGCTCGGACATCACGTACACGTCGCCGTTCCGGTTGGTGAAGACGACGTGGGTCGGGTCGATGGCGATACCGGTGGAGCGGTAGCTCTTGCCGGAACCGACATAGTACTGATACCCGAACTCGGTGACACCGTTGTCG
>JAAZOE010000086.1 GCA_012797915.1 Candidatus Zixiibacteriota bacterium
CGCCGCCTCGCGTACCGAGGGGTGGCTTTCCAGTACGGCCGCCACTTCCTCGGGCGAGACCTTGTTTCCTCCGACGTTGATGGTCCCGTCCAGCCGCCCTTTAATCGTCAGGAACCGTTGGTCGTCGAGACACCCGATATCCCCCGTATGATATACACCGCCCTGGAGCGGATTACGTCCCTGCGGACAGCCGATCAGATACCCCATGGCCACGGCTTGGCCGGAGATGGTCACCTCTCCGTCTTCCCCGACCGCCGCCTCCATCCCGTCGGTGTCGATCACCCGGATGACCGCGTTTTTCATCGCCCGGCCGACCGAGCCGGGCCGACCCGCCACCTCTCCCCTGACATGATTGGCCGCCGCGCCGGTCTCGGATGACCCATAATGCTGGCATATCCACGCCCCGAATCGGTCGTGAAACTGCCGGATGATTTTCACATTCAAGGGCGCCGTGCAGGACAACAGATACCGCACGGCCGAAAGATCGACCGGCCGGTCGAGATGCGTATCCAGAAGCACCTTGTACATGCTGGGGACGCCGAGGAACACCGTCACCCCGCTCTGCAGGACGGCAAGCGCCCGGCGGGGGATGAATCCCTCCTGGATGGTCAGCCGTGCACCGGACCCGAGCATCGCCAGCACCCCGAGGTCGAACCCATACGAATGCGACAGCGGCACCGCCGCCAGGATATGGTCATCCGGCCCCAGCTCCAGCGTCTGCACGACATTTTCCGTCTCCGCCAGAACGTTGGCCGCCGACAGCGCCACTGCTTTCGGGGTACCGGTCGACCCGGAGGTGAACTTGACCAGCGCGACTGGATGATCGAATGCCGACTGCATATCGCGGACCGGCGATATTTCCTCCGTGCCGTCCGGCGACGGCGTCGGGAATATCGCCTGCAGGCTTTCCCGGTCCGGGCCGAGGTTGATGGCTTTCACATCGGCAGCCGGCAGTTTGCGCGTAAGCGATGCGGCCTGCGACGCGGCTATGAGGAAACAGTTCGGCCGAAGGTGGCGGACAATCAGGTCCAACTCGGCCCGCTGGTATTTTTCCGGGACCAGCGCGACGGTCGCCGACAGTTTGCAGAGGGCGAGGTAGGCGATGACGAACTCGAGGCCGTTTTTCAGGACGTGTCCGACGACCGCGCCTTCGCTGATACCAAGCGTTTCCAGCCGCCCGGACATCGCCTCGGCCTCCGCGAACAGCCGGGTGAATGTGATACCACGGCCGCCGGCGGTTGCGGCGACGGTGTCGCCGTACCTTTCCGCCCGTTTCCGGAACTCATCCCAGATCACACGCGAGCCATTTTCCACAATCATCAAGCCCCGGTTATGTCAATTGGGTGGCACCCTGTGCGCGGTCCGCCCGTGGCGGATCCACATCTGCCCGAGGGTGGACCCCGCCCAATCCGCCGAATCGCTTATCAATCAGCAGGTTTTAAGATGTGATGGCAAGGGGAAAGTGGGAGGGAGACGGAAAGGATTCACAGTCTTTTGTCAAATCCCCGGCGGCATGACACCGCCGGGGTATCCAGCACATGCCGGATCGTGAAAGGGGATTTACTTCATCAACACCATCTTCCTGGTGATTGTCACCTCATTAACTTCGAGTTTATACAGGTAGACACCGGACGCTACGGGGCTATTCTTGGCATCGTTGCCTGTCCATGTCGCCTGAACCGGACCAGCCGGCAGATTGCCGTTTATCAATTCAACGACCTGCTGGCCGAGGACGTTATAGACGGTCAGGCGGACGTCGGCGGGTGAAGCCAGATGGAAGCTGATGGTTGTCGCCGGGTTGAACGGGTTGGGATAGTTCTGCAGTTCCGATATGAGGTCGGCGCCGTTACCCGTCTGTCCCGGCGGCGGGGTCACGCAGCCCGGCAGGGGCGCCGGACCAGTACCCAGCACGTAATGACCAATCCAGACGATGTCACCGACGGTGATGGCGCAATCGCCGTTGGCATCGGCATTGTTCGGAACCAAAGGCACCGGCCCG
>JAAZOE010000087.1 GCA_012797915.1 Candidatus Zixiibacteriota bacterium
AGGTGATGATATACACCGCGTCGCCCACGTTGACCTTGCCGTCGTTGTTGGCGTCACCGGCCACGTCGCAGCAGCCGAGCAGGCCGAGGTCGTCCGCCCATTGCTGAGCCGAGGTGACCTGATTGTTGTAGTCGGTCTCGCCGGTATTGGTTGTGATCAGGGCGAACACGTAATCATACGTTTTCCCCGGAACCATGTCGACCATATCGAACGTAACGCCGGTGTGCAGGTCGATCTCGGGATCGGTCGTCGAAGTGTACAGGTTGACCCCGGTCACCGACATGTTGTCGTACAGGAAGCCGGACACAAAGCCGGTCCCCGACTGGTTATCCGCGTTCACCTTGGTCCAAGCGCCGTAAAAATCGTCGCTGGCATTGGTGGTTCCGAACAGGGCCAGACCGCCGCGACGATTATTTTCGTCGATATCGCACGGGAGGTTGTCGTCCACGTATTCCGCGCCGACCTGCCAGATGCTCGGGTACGGCGTGGCCGCGTATCCGGAGTTGTTATCCACGTTGGAATCGGACGGAACGTCCCAATCCATGAAGTATCCGAGATAGACGTCGTCCTTGGCCGTGGTACTGCCCCAGAGGCGGTATTTCAGCCGCTGGACGAAATAACACTTGGAGCCGTCGGTCGGCGTGTAGATTTCCACGTCGCAGGCGAACAGCGAGTCCGCCGACGAAACCGTGTACGTCGTCTTGGTATAGCCGGTCTGGGTGGTCGTCGTCAAACCGGACTGCGGCCGCCAGGTCTCGTCCTCGGTGAACAGCTGGTCGAAGACGGAGGTATAGCCGATCTTCTCCGTGCCGTTCTTCCAGGACAGCATGGGCGAACCATCGTACAGGTAGCGCTGATCCGGATAGGTCGTGGTTGTGTCGCAGTCGCCGGGGATGATCATGGAATAGTCGCCGTCATGATCGCCGGACCGGCCGGTGTTCCAGACCTTGAGCGTCTTGCAGGTCGTGTTGAGAATGGCCTGCTCCGGCATGTTGATGCTGCCGACCGTCAGGTGCACGACGATCGTGTCCGGAGAGGTCGGAGCGTTGGACGTCAGCAGAATATAGGCGTCCCAGCCGGTGGGAGCGGTGGTGATGGTGCCGCCCTCGTTGAGGCCGATGGTGTAATCGGCGGTGTTGGAGGAACCCGAAGGCACCGACACCGGCGCCGTCTGCGCGCCCTCAATGCTCAACCAGCCGTCCCCGTTGACGTAGGAGATGGAGAACGAACCGGTCAGGGTGGCGTTCCCGATGTTGATGACCGTCAGGGTGGTGTCCTTTTCCACGCCGGGAGCGGTCACGGTCGGGTCGACGAACCGGTTGGGCACCAGCGAAACCTGCGGCGTCGGGATAATGTCGCGGCAGGGGATTCTCAGGTGCATGACCGGGTTGACGCACCAGGCGCCTTCACCCTGCGGAATGCCGCCGGCGTCCTTGTCGTTGATATACTGGACGTCAAGGGTGTCCAGGGCGCCGTCGTAAACCATCCCGTAGCTGGTCATGGAGGACCAATGGTCGCTGTCGCACTCCACGCTGTCGCAGTTGGGCGTCCGGGATTGGGTCAGGTTCTGGGGCAGATCCCAGGTGAAACCGTCGTCATTGGACACGGCCAGATACAACTCGCCGTTGGCGTAACCGGCCTGCGAACAGTCGTACAAGCCGCCCGCTTCGCGGCCGTGGCCGAACTGCGTCCAGAGAGCGTAAATGCGGCTGTCGCACCAGGAAACCGACGGTTTGGCGATGTACATGTTCCACGCGCCCGGATCGCACCCCTCGGCCATGTCGTAGCGGGCCTCGGAGATGATGCGCGCATGCGGATAGGCCGTCGACCAGTGCACCAGCCGCGATTTCGCGTTTTCATAGCTGGTGGAGTCGTTCAATTGCCGCGCCGGCCAGATGACGTGCAGGTGGCCGTCGGGATCGATCACGGCCGACAAGTCGGAGTAGGCGCGCCAAAGCGAATCACCGGTGTAATTCGAAATGTTCACCGGGGAATTCCAGGTCACGCCCTGATCCGGCGACATCTTGTACCAGACATCCAGGTTGGTCTGGCCGCCGTCCCCTTCATCCATGCCCGTGCGGTCGTCGGTGTACACGACATACACCTTGTTGGAATACGGATCGGCCGCGATGGTGTAGGCCAGGTCGGTGACGGTTTCGATGTACGTGCCGTTATCGAAGGCCCCGGTGCCGACCTTGCGGTACAGAATCAGGTCTTCCGAGCAGCCGTTGTCGTGGGACAGCATGTACAGCACGTCCGAGGTCACGCCGCCGCCGGCATTGTGCCGGGCCATGATCGGCCAGATCGTTTCCATGCCGTCGCAGTACCACGGAGCGCCCGTGTTGGGACGACCCGATTCGTTGCTGAAAATACCGATGCCGGCCGCATAATCGAAATAGGCCGTGGAGACATAGATGGCGTTCCCATCGATATCGGAATGGCAGCCGAAGATCCCCCGGCCGTCCGGCAGAGCCGCCGCCGACGTGTATCCCGAATAGTCGGTCGTGGCCGGTTTACCGCCGGCGATCTGGGTGTAGTCATCCGACGCGGCGTCGTAGCACTGATACTTGATGCACCGATCGCCGGGGATGACGTAGTTGTCCTGGGCCATCCAGACGAAATGGACATAATCCGTGCCGGGGAAGCACTCGATCTGACGACCCATAGCCCCGTTATGCTGGTAGTCATAGGTGGTCAAACCGGCCTGAACCCCGGGCGACGCCGTCGGGATCATGCCCAAAAGCGCCAGATTGGCGTCGTTCTTGGGACCAAGCATTTCCGTCCCCGTCGGACGCTCAAACGGAATCATGTACTTGGGCGCACGATTCAGCTTGAAATACGTCCGGTGATCATCACGGGCGAAAACGCTGGTCGACAAGACGCTGACGACCAATAGAGCGCAAAGAAATACAACGGAAACCTTGTTGCGCATGGTGTTTCCTCCTATCGGGTTGATAAAGATCACGCTGATGGACCCCAATGAGTAAGACATTGAGACATAAGCCCTTTACATCAAAAATAATATCCCGCTTCCCGCCCGCTTGTCAAGCGGTTATTGCCAATGCCCCTGCCGAGGAGCAAAAAATCCCCCTCCGATCAACCCGGCCTCTATCTTCGGGAGCCGGGAATAATCTGCTTGATACTGCGCCAATGGATCCTTTTATTGCCGTCATACATTCAAGGGAATGAGGCCTGATGATGATGGACGGGCAGTATACCCGACGGGCGCTGACGGTAATCTCCCTGGCGGCCATGATGGTCACCGCCGCCTGCAGCGATCTGCAACGGACTTATCTGCTTCGGGACAAGCAGTTTCGAATCGCCTATATCGAAGACAGCCGAACCGAGGATAATTCGCTGCTCATCGATGAGCTTCTGACGGATTCCGTCCCGGATATCCGCGTCCGGGCGGCACTGGCTGTCGGACGGGTCGGCGGGGAAATGTATCGGGCAGGGCTGAAGGCACACCTGTATGACTCCGTGGAGGTTGCCGCCGAAGCCAAGTATTTCGCGGCCGGGTTGTGCGGCGATACCGGTTTCGTCGATACCTTGTTGGCTCTGGCCCGGAACAACCGCGTCGCCCGCTCCGCCGCGATCGAGGCAGCCGGACGTCTGGCCGATTCCAGCCGTGCCGACCAGTTCACCCCCTTCCTCAACGATTCCGATTCGATGGTCGCCTATCAGGCTCTTCTA
>JAAZOE010000088.1 GCA_012797915.1 Candidatus Zixiibacteriota bacterium
AACGAACCGTTCCTTTTCTCCGCCTCTTTCCGGATAGTGCGATTTCCCGGTGGCGAAAGCAGGTCGTCAGGTGGTCGTTGATCATCCCCACCGCCTGCATAAAGGCGTAGCAGATGGTCGGCCCGACGAACCGGAACCCCCGTTTCTTCAAGTCGGCGCTCATCCGCCGCGATTCCTCCGATTCGGTCGGCATCTGTTTTAGGGACGTCACGCGGTTGTCGATGGTTTTCCCGTCGACGAAACTCCAGAGGTACCGGTCGAAGCTGCCGAATTCCTTCCGGACGGCCAGGTATGCTTTGGCGTTGGCGACGGCGGCTTCGATCTTGCGCCGGTTGCGGACGATGCCGGGATTCTGCAGAAGCCGGTTGATCCGGGCCGGGGTATAGCGGGCGATTCTTTCCGGGTCGAAGTTATCGAACGCCTTCCGGAAATTCTCCCGCTTGTCCAGGATGGTTTTCCAGCTCAATCCCGCCTGCATGCCGTCGAGGACAAGGTCTTCGAACAGCCGCCGGTCATCATGCACCGGCGTGCCCCATTCACGGTCATGGTAGGCGAGCATGGCCGGGTCGCCCGGCCATCCGCAGTCCTGACGCTTCCTCGGACCAGCCATGGACGATCCTCTCTCCTTCATGCATTCGTTCCCGCGTCTACCTGCGGCTGCATCCCATGGCTTCAGGTCTGAGGACTCCCCATCCGCCGGACGTACAATTCCGCTTGCAGGTGGTCAATCCTGTACACCAGACGCGCCGCGAAGGCGGCCGCCGTCAGATTGAGGCCGATCGACACCAGCAGCAACCACGACGTTAGATGCGGCCAGAGGCGGTGGATGAGACCCGCGAAGATAGAATCGAACCAGATCATCACCAAAAAGGAACCCCACCACCATTTTGCGATGGCGGTGGATATGGAACGACCCGAACCCGGATGCCCCGGGTCGGCCGGAGAACCGCCCCGCAGAATCTCCCTGGCCATCAGATATGGAACGACGATACTTGGAATGACAAAAAGCATCATAACGATCGCGATCCAGGGCTTAATCGCCGTCGGCTTGGAAGTCAGGGCAATGACGTTCCGATAGACGCGATAGAGCCAAAAGAGAAACAGAACGGGCAGAAGGCCCTCGATGCACCAGATGAGGACAATGACGACGATGGCCGCGGGATCGGCGGCCAGGAGGGCCGAGCCGCCGAAAAGCAACGGCTTTCCCATGACTCCGGGGATGTAGGAACCGAAACCGAGGATGGCCAATAGGAGTGCGTCCAGGGCAACGATGAATATGAAAAGACCTTTCAGCAGGCCCGCCAACATGCCGCCGGGCTTGTAGGCCGCGATCGGCTCGGCTTCCGGCTTCTCGATACTCAACCGTCGTCCCCGCCGCCACGCCACGATGTCTTCCGGAACGTATCCCCGGGAGCGGAGTCTGCGCATCATCATCTCCCGGGTGGCCGGGGAATACTCCGCTTCACGCAAGGCCAGAGCTTCCAGCAAGGCGGTGTCTTCCAGACCATCAATTTCCCGCGTCGTCATTTCCTTTTCCTCTAACGGCGGTGCACCGGCGCCGGCCGGAGGATTCTCCCGGGGATCAAGAGAAGGAAGTCGAAGGTATTGTACCGGCTGGGTCTTCCGGCAGGCAGGACAGGTATATTCCCTGGCAAGGATATCTTCGCGGGTGAGCGTCAGCGTGGCGGCGCATTTTCGACATTTGGTTTCGGCGCTCTCATCGGGGATATTTTTTTCCCGCCAGGCCCGGACATCGGCTCGGCAATATCCCCGGATGACCAGTTCCCGCTTCAAGTGGTCTTTGGTCCCGGATTCCAGCCGATATCCTTCGATGGCCAGAGTTTTCAAAAGGTTATCGTTGGACATGGCCGGGGAGCGTCGGCCGGAGACCGAGGCATCTTCCGCCTCCGCCAGACGCTCCGACAGATCGGCCGCGAAGACGGTCTGTCGCAAGGCCTGATAGTTGACCTCCTGGACATGGCCGCACAGGGGGCATTCGAACTGCCCGGCGATCAACTCCTCCTCATTCAGGTCCAGCACCCGGGCGCAATGCACACAGGTCGTATCGGCGGAAGACGCCAGCAGAAATTGTTCGCGCCACGATTGCACCTGGTGATCCCGGTATCCCCTGGCCTTCAGTTCGCGCTCCAATTCGGCCAGGGCCGCCTCGGTATATTCCCCGCGATAGAACGCCAACGCCTGCAGGAGGTCATCGACGCTCATCTGGTTTGGTTTCAACGGCACACGCAACCCTCCCCTCTCATAATGGGCTCGTATGAAAATAGGCGCCGCCCGCATCCGGCCGGCGGCGCACTCGTCAGAACGACCAGTTCACGATCGGGAAAACCGGGAAGGCTCCCCCCTGCTTGATGATGTTCACTAGGCCGATCTGCAGGCCGTTGAGCGTCCGGGCATAGTTGACGAACCCCAGTTGCAGGCCCCCGGCATGGTTGGCCGAGTTGACGAATCCCCACTGCAGGCCCTCGAAATCGCCCTTGACGACATTGACGAAGTTATCCTGCCAGCCCATGAAATCCCCCTCGACCAGGCCGACCAATCCCGCCTGCCAGCCGACCGATTGCCCGATGGTGTTGTGATTGACCAGGCCCCAGTCCACCCCGGTGACGGTGGTGTTCTTGCCGTAGATCAGGCTGAGGCGTATCCCCGAAATGGCATCCCCTTCCGGGAATATCTGAATCGGGGCAAATAGCGCCAGCTGAATCGGCCGGTTTTCCGCCGCGGCCGGCGAGATACCCGCCA
>JAAZOE010000089.1 GCA_012797915.1 Candidatus Zixiibacteriota bacterium
CCAGATCCTGATCGCCGTCGCCGTCCAGGTCGGCCACGGCTACCGAAAACGGATCGTCTCCGACGCCATAGACGGCCGCCCAGGCGAACGCTCCGTTCCCGAAGTTCTCCAGAACGGTAACACCGTTGGATGAGGCATCGGCCGTGGCCAGATCCAGGTCGTCGTCACCGTCCAGGTCGGCCGCAACGACGGACATGGGGTGGAGCCCCACCGGGTAGGGGTCCGCCGCCGTAAACACGCCGACGCCCTCGTTCTTCAAAATGGAACAACTGGCGCTGGAACTGTTGGCCACCGCCAAATCCCGGTCGCCGTCACCATCCATATCAGCGGCGAAGACCGACCGGGGGCCACGCCCGACGCCGTAATCCACGGCCTGCAGAAAGGTGCCGTTGCCCATGTTTATCAGGACGGAAACACTGGAAGAACTGCTGTTGGCCGCCGCCACATCCGGATCCCCGTCGCCGTTCAAGTCGGCCGCGAAAAGGGACGTGGGATTGTCGGCCGTGGCATAGGTGACCGCCGCGGCGAAGGTGCCGTCGCCGTTGTTGGGCAGGACGGATACTTCACCGGAGCCATAGTCCGACACGGCCAAATCGTGATCGCCATCGCCGTCAAAATCGGCCGCCACGACGCTGAACGAAAAGCTACCCGAAGCATAGTTGACCGCCGCGGCAAACGTGCCGTCGCCGTTGTTTTTGAGCACGGAAACGACATCGGAACAGTAACTGGCCGCGGCCAGGTCGCGGTCACCGTCGCCGTCCAGGTCAGCCGCATAAACCGACTGCGGGCAGTACCCCACGCCATAGTTGACCGCGGCGGCGAAAGTGCCATCGCCGGCGTTCAACAGAACGGAAACATTGCTGGAATCATAATTCGAGGCCGCCAGATCCTGATCGCCGTCGCCATCCAGGTCCGCCGCAAAAACCGCCGTGGGACTGCCGGCGGCGTCGTAGCTGACCGCCACGGCAAAGGTCCCGTCGCCGTTGTTCATCAGGACCGAGAGATTGTCGGAATCATTATTCGCAGCGGCCAGATCCGGATCGCCGTCACCGTCGAAGTCGGCCGCCACGACCGCATCCGGGGCGTTCCCTGCGGCGTAGCCGATCGCCGCGGCGAAGGTCCCGTCGCCGTTGTTCATCAGGACGAAGACATTGTTGTTGGATACCCCGCGGACCACGGCCACATCCTGATCGCCGTCACCGTCAAAATCGGCGGCCGTCACGGCGTACGGATTGGTTCCGGCGCCATAGTCGATCCGCGCCTCAAACAGAGGATCGCCGGCATCGGCGATCGAAGCCATGATCATCACCAGAACGACTGCGGCGATGCCTGTAACGAATTTCATAATGCCTCCTGCATTGATTGGTCGGAAATATGGGAACCCGTAGAGAATCCCTTCATGGTTGTCCTCGTCATATGCGATGATCGCCGACACGGCCATGATTCGTGTCCCGGCACGTTGATGCGATCGTCGACGCCGATGACCTCATCGGCCGATCGGAGTATAGAGATACCCCGGCGAGTATGTCAACCTTTTAACAACCACCGGAGTCGGGGCGCCCCGCCGCTTGCGGTTGGCCTGGCGTAGTGTTTTTACAATGGATGGCGCCCCCAGGCGTTTGGTCCGGGGGCGTTGGTTGTTCGCCGGGATTCGCTCAGATCATTCGCTGCGGGCAGTTCGGCGCCGGGCCGGTACGGAAAATATACCCGATCAGGTACACCGCGTCGCCGATATTGATCTTGCCATCGTGATTGACGTCGGCCGCCTGCAGCGGCGCCGGCGGCGGCCCGCCTCGAAACACGTACCCGATGATGAAGACGGCGTCACCGATATTCACCTTGCCGTCCTGATTGGCGTCGCCGCACAAGAACGCGCCTGCCTCGGATGTGACCACCACGCTCTTTTCATTGTTGTACGGATGCTTGTCCGTCGGCAGGACGACGGCGACGGTTACCGTATACTCCACGCCCGCATCCGGCCCCACCGTCCAGAGCGCAAACGTCCGGATCGCCGTCGTATCCGCCGGGAAATTCACCACGTCGATAGTGTCGACGTACACAGTTGCCGCGCTGTCCTCGATGATACACGCCAGCGACAGGTCCTGCGGATGATTGCGGAGGTTCCGCACCTGCGCCGCCGGGACATATCCGATCCCGGCCTGAACCGTCTCCGGCAGATCGATTGCGACTACCGCCATGTCCGGCGCGCCGGTCCCCAGGCAGTACACCTTCCCGTCGAACGACCCGATATACAGCCGCCCGTCGTTGTCGATCGTCGGCGAGGATTCGATTCCCCCGCCGGTCCGGTACGACCATTTCACCGTCCCGTCGGGACGCATCGCGTAAATGGTCGAATCCCGCGACCCGAAATAGATAATCCCTTCATCGTCGATCGTGGGGGAACCGTCCACCACGCCGCCAGTTTGAAATTTCCATTTCACCAGGCCGTAGGTCCCGCTGTCGGCCACGGCATAGAAACAGCTGTCGTACGACCCAAAATAGATCGTTCCATCGGCCCCCAGCGCCGGTGAGGACTCCACCCCGTTGCCGATGGACAGCGCCCATTTCCGGCTGCCGTCGGGATTGACCGCCCAGAAACTGGTGTCCACCGGCACGGGCGGTTTGCCGAACGCGCCATACTGGTCGCTGCCGACATAGATGGTGCCGTCGGTTCCCACGGCCGGGGAGGCGTCCACCAGATGGCCGTCGTAAAACGTCCCGGTCGGAAATCCCCAGAGCGGACCCTGCAGGTCGTTCCGAAACGCATACAGGTGATGATCTTTGGAGCCGACATAAATCGTTTCATCCTCGATCAGCGCCGGCGAGGAGATAATGCACCAATTGGTGCGGTATTTCCACACCAGTTGGCCGTCGCCCGAATCGACGACGTAAAAATTCAGATCGGGCGACCCGAAATAGACATGCCCCGCCGGTCCCACAATCGGCGAACTGAGCAGAAACGGTCCGCTCGAACCCGACTGCCAGTGGAGTTTGGCGTAGGTTACCGAATCATGCAGAGCATAGGCGTACCCGCCGATACAGGTGAAATAGATCGTCCCGTCGGCCCCGATCGTCGGCGAGGAAAACACCCCGTCCACGGCCGTGTATTTCCACTTGAGCGATCCGTCGGGATTGAGCGCATACAGGCTGGAATCGGTCGCCCCGCTCCACAGCCACCCCGATCCGATATAGATTGTCCCATTGGGTCCGATCGTCGGCGAGGAGGCCACTCCGTCGCCGGTCTGATAGGTCCACAGCAACGCGGCCGTATCCGGGCCGGTATAGGTCGTCCGCCCGGTGTGTTTCAGGTCATGGCGAAACATCGGCCAGGGGCTGTCCGTCGCCCCGGCCCCGGCCGCCGTCAGCAGACAGGCCAGCACGCCCGCCCTCACCATCCATCGCATCCAGTCCGCCATCGCGCACCTCTTTCGATCCCTCGGGGTATAATCTTCCTACCCGGATTCAATAAACCCGTAAACTCACATATAGTCATGATACGCATCGGGCGGCGGTCGCATTTGTACCCGACGGCTCTGGCCGGCGCCGCAGAAAACCTCTTTCGGCCGGCGTTGAACGGCGCTACCTTGCGGCCAAAGGCCACTTCAGACCGGAGGAATGCCCATGGCCCCCGCAGAACCGACCGGACGAATCGACGCCGAAACGCGCGACGGCGTCTGCCGCCTCGTCATGAACCGCCCCGACAAGAAAAACGCCCTGACTATCGCCATGTACACGGCCCTGACCGAGGCGGTCGAGCAGGCCGAAAAAGACCCGGCCGTGCGGGTCATCCTGTTTTCCGGCGCCGGTGGGAACTTCACCAGCGGCAACGACCTCCGGGATTTTCTCGATCATCCCCCCGAACACGAAAGCAGCCCGGTCTTCCGTTTCATGACCGCCATCGCCCGGGCCGAGAAACCGCTCCTCGCCGCCGTTTCCGGCCTGGCCGTCGGCATTGGCACGACTATGCTCCTACACTGTGACCTGGTCTATGCCGGGACCAACGCCCGCTTCCTGCTGCCGTTCGCCAACCTCGGTCTTTGCCCCGAGGCCGGCTCCAGCCTCCTCCTGCCGCTCTTGGCCGGCCACCGCCGCGCCTCCGAAATCCTGCTTTTCGGCGAACCGTTTTCGGCGGTCAAGGCCAAGGAAATCGGCCTCATCAATGCCATTCTGGCCGACAGCGAGCTCGAAGCGTACGCGCTGGATCTGGCCCGCAAGCTGACGGCCAAACCGCAGGCCTCTATCCGCCTGACCAAGGCGATGCTCAAGAAGACCAACGCCGGCCTGATCGA
>JAAZOE010000090.1 GCA_012797915.1 Candidatus Zixiibacteriota bacterium
CCCGGCCATCAGAATGGCACGGGCCGCAATCGAGTTGGGAGAGGCGGGACAGTTCGACCAGGCCATGGCCGTCGCCGATTCGGTGTATCGAATCAATCCGTATTCTTCCGAAGGATACAATCTCAAGGGAATAACGCTTCTGCGCGCCGGGCGGTATGAACCGGCCGTGAAGGAGTTATTGACCTCGATCTCTCTGGCCGAATACGACCATCGCAGTTGGGTGAACCTGGCGTTGGCGTACAACCGGATGGGCAAACGGGATGAGATGATGACGGCGTTGCGGCGGGCCCAGCGGCTTAATCCCGACGATAAAAACGTGCTGGAATCGCTGGCCATGGGGTTCATGAGCGCGCAGCAAATGGACTCCGCGCGGGTGTATGGCCAACGTTTGCTGGAGCGGGATTCGACCGCCTGCCAGGGATTTCTGGCCATCGGTGTCAGCTATTTGACCGCACGCGACCTGGTCCGGGCCAGGCAGTACCTTAGCAAGTACGTAGAACGCGCTCCCGAATCCGCCGATCGACGCCAGGCCGTCCAATTATTGCAGCGGATCGAGAAAGCTACTTCGGCCATGCCCCGTCCGTGAGCCCTTGAGAGCCGCCGGTTCACAATTCCGACTTCGTCGGAATCAGGACCCTGCGGGACGCGCTATTTTAGATTCAAGCCCAGAATCTTAATCTCGGTCATGTCCTCGATGGCGTACTTGATCCCCTCACGGCCCATGCCGGATTTTTTCACACCGCCATAGGGCATATGGTCGGCGCGCCAGGTGGGGATGTCGTTGATCATCACGCCGCCGGTGTCGACATGCTTGAAGGCATGGAAGATATCCTTCACCCGGTGAGTGAAAATGCCGGCCTGAAGACCGTAATCGGAATCATTAATCGCTTCCACCATCGCCTTGAAATCGCGGTACGTGAACAGCACCGCCAGCGGGGCGAAGACTTCTTTACAGCTGACCTTCAGGGATGGTTTGACGTTCCCCAGAAGTGTCGGTTCCAGGATTCGTCCGTTCCGTTTCCCGCCGGAGATGATTTTCGCACCCGCTTCGATCGCCTCCTCGATCCATTGCATCGTCCGGTCGATCGACTCAGTGTCGACCATCGGCCCCAGGTCGGTGGCTTCATCCAGCGGATCGCCCATCGTCATCTTCTTCATCGCCGCCCGGATTCTGGTGACGAAGGCATCATAGATTTTTTCATGCACGAATATCCGCTGGACCGAGATACAGCTTTGGCCGGCATGGCCGAAGGCCCCGGTCACGATTCGCGACACGGCCCAGTCCAGGTCGGCGTCATCGGCCACCGCCACTCCGGCGTTGCCGCCGAGTTCCAGCACCGTTTTCTTGCGGCCGGAATTAGCCTTGATCCACCAACCGACCTCCGGCGACCCGGTGAAGGTGATCAATTTGATCCGGTCATCGTCGATCAGCGGCCGGGAGTCGGTCCCCGATCCCGGCAGGACCGACAGGGCTCCTTTGGGCAGTTCGGTGGCGTCGATCAGCTCGGCCAATTGCAAGGCGATGATCGGCGTCTTGGAGGCCGGCTTGATAATAATCGGACAACCGCAGGCAATGGCCGGGGCGACTTTATGAGCGACCAGATTGAGCGGATAATTAAATGGCGATATCCCGGCCACCACCCCGACCGGGAACCGACGCACCAGCCCGACCCGTTCTTCCGATCCGGCGGTCCAATCCAGGTCAAGGATTTCGCCGCCGATCCGTTTGGCCTCCTCAGCGGCGATCCGGAAACAATTGACCGCCCGGCCGACTTCGAAGCGGGCGTCGCGGATGGTTTTCCCCATCTCGAGGGCCATAGTCCGAGCCAGCTTTTCCTTGTCCTTTTC
>JAAZOE010000091.1 GCA_012797915.1 Candidatus Zixiibacteriota bacterium
AGGACATCCAGATACTTCGGCTGGACGGTGTAGGTATCGTTTCCTCCGCGATCGATAATCCCGCCGATTCCGCGGACATAGCCGAATCCCTGGCAATAGAGGTTGCCCGTATGGACATCCGCACCTTCTTCGTCGATCAACAACCCGAGTCCGAACGTCCCGGCCCCCTGCGTGAAGGTATCGCCGGAGTATCGGTCGTTCCCCTTTTTATCCCAGAGGATTCCCGACCCGAAATACCCGGCGGCGACGGAAAAATTGCCGCCTGCGTACGTATCGTCGCCGGCGTAGTCGATTAGGAACGAATTGGAAAAAGCCCCGCAGGCCAACGCGAAATCGGTTTCGGCCTTGTAGAAATCATCCCCGGCGCAATCAATGATCAGCGTCGGATGAGGATTGGCGATGTCATAGGTCAGGTAGTAACTGTCGTCGCCGTCCGAATCGATGATCACGAAATAGTCGCCGCGATAGATGTCGTTCCCGGAAGAACCGATGGCGATCCGGCCGAAGGGGCAATCCTTGATCGGCAGCGGTTTGCCGGAGGCGGTGAATTTAAGAAGGTCCGTATCCGTGGTCAACCGGGTATGGATCAGGTCAATCTGCCGAAACAGGTCGAGCGAATCCGCCGCCAAATAGTCAAATGGCGGGATTCGACCGATATCTGCCGCCAATCGCGAGAAACGAAGCGCGTACTCCTCCTCAATGTGTTCAAGAGAATCGACGGCCTCCAATGATCTGGACTCGTCGGCGACATCCATCTTCAGGAGTTCCTTGAATGGCCCGGCGATGAAGCGGTTTCGTTCGGAATGCCAGTCTCCCCCCATCCGGCAGCAAAGCGATTCCTGCATGGCCGAGAGGATCCGGCAGGCTTGCGCCAGCGGTTCGTCCAGCCTTCCCGGAAGCCGCTTGATTTTGAGGGAAGCCGAGGAACCTTCGGCGGCCGGAGAGGCCGCCCCCGGGATCTGCCTGAGATCGCCGGGCGAACCGAACAGTCCGGCCAAGTAGGTGAATACCGCTCGCGGATTGGTCCCGAAGTCGGCCAGACGCGCGGCGGTCGTATCGACGAACGGCAGCATCTGCAGCGGATGACACATCAGGGTGTCGACGATCGCCATCCGGAAACTGTCGCGGTCGGTATAATCATCGCGGAAGGCGAAATCATCGCGCGTCAAAAGCAGATACGACAGAAGCTCATCGAAACCGGCGGTCAGCAGGCTGTCCCGGTCGAGGGAGTCGGCCGGCAAATCCGACGGGGTTTGAGCCGCCGCGAACGAACCCGCCATGAGGACCAGCATGAACAAAGCCATGGTTGTTCTCATGGCCGTATAAAGGGAGGAACGGCCGAGCAAGTCAATCTCTTTTTCCGAAGGACGGTTCGGGGGCGGCGGCCGGGGCGGGCATAAAAAAAAGGGCGGGGAAAACCCCGCCCTTCGGGTTCAAGGGTGCCTTCAGACATCAGCTGATGGCGTCGTCGCTGGTGCAGACGAGGTTGCCATCGTCATCGATTTCCCACACGTCCTCGGTGGCATCGTCATCGAGATCGGTCGCCGTGGCCCGAACCAACAGGGTGGTGGCATCGGCCGTGATGATGTCGTAGGTGTACTTGGCCGTCGGCATGATCTGCACGCCGATGGTGGCGAAGTTATCGGGGTTGGCCGCATCGGCCGACACACCCGCGCCCCAGTAGCTGTTGTTGGCCTGGCGATAGGTGTTTTCCATCGTGTAGATCTGCTTCAGAATGCCCTTGCATTCGGACTGCTTGGACTTTGTGGTGGCAGCCATGAACCGGGGAATGGCCAGGGCGGCCAAAATGCCGATGATGACGACCACGATCATCAATTCGATAAGGGTGAAACCCTTCTGGCGATTGTGGAACTTGGAAAACATCGGGACCTCCTTACTCACAAGGTTATGGTTCATTGCTTCTGTCCGTTATCATTGCAACGGCCTTGCCAAGGCGCGGTTTTCGCGCCGGCCGAAAGAGAATTTCCCATCGTCATGCCCATCATCGACTTGCCCGGTGCCCGCTCGACCGGTTCCAATCGCCCGGTCACGCCGGGCCGGTCCGGACCGTTGCGTTCCGCCGGGACCGACGCATTTTGCGACGGTTACATGATGACATCATCCACATTGCAGACCAGATCCCCCACATCATCGATCTGCCATTCGTCCACGGCGGCATCGCCGTCCAAATCGGCCGTCGCCTTGACCAGCAGGTCGGTGCCGTCGGCCGTTTCGATGGAGTATTGATACAGAGCGGTAGCGGGGATCTCCACATGAATGGGGGCGAAGACTTGGCGGTTGGCGCGGTCGGCCGTCAGGCCGGCTCCCCAATAGCTGTCGCTGCCCTGGCGGCGGGCCTGCTCCATGACATGAATCTGCTTGAGAATCTGTTTGGCCTCGGCCTGCTTGGTTTTGGTCGAGGCCGACAGATATCGGGGAATAGCCAGGGCGGCCAAGATGCCGATGATCACGACCACGATCATCAATTCGATGAGCGTGAAACCGCGTCGATTAACATGTGCGTGTACCATATAGACCTGCCTTCCGGTTTTACCCATTCGGGTGCCCTGCCTTCTCGGTCCTCGCCTGGCCGATTTTATATTTATCCAGCTTCCGGTACAGCGTGGAGGCGTCGATGCCCAGCATCCGCGCCGCTTTCGATTTGTTGCCGCCGGTTTGTTCGAGGACCCAATGGATATAGGCCTGCTCGATCGATTCCAGCGTCGGCGTTTTATGATCCAAGGCGTTGACCAGACTGTCGCCCCTGCCGACCACGATCGTTTCCGGAAACGACGCCTGCGTCAGCCGATGCCCCTTGGTCAACAGCACGGCCCGTTCAATGGTGTTTTCCAGTTCGCGGACGTTCCCCGGCCAGCCATAGGCCGACAGGACGTTGTACACCTCCGGCTGAATCTCCTTGGCCGGCAGATTGTGCCGCCGGCAGAATTTGTCGACGAAGAAATCGATCAACAGCGGGATATCTTCGACCCGTTCCCGCAGCGGCGGGATGACGACGGGGATGACATTGAGCCGGTAGAAGAGATCCGAGCGGAACCGCCCGGCGGTGACTTCGTCTTCGAGATTGGCGTTGGTGGCGCAGATGAGGCGGACATCCACGGCTATCGGTTTGGTCTCCCCGACCGGCGTGATCTTCTTCTCCTCCAGCACCCGCAGCAGCTTCACCTGGATGGCCAGCGAGGTGTTGCCGATTTCATCGAGGAAGAAGGTGCCGCCGTCGGCCACCTTGAACAACCCCTCCTTGTCCCTAATGGCGCCGGTGAAAGCCCCCTTGCCGTGACCGAACAGTTCCGATTCCAGAAGCGTCTCGGGGATGGCCGCGCAGTTGATGCTGACGAAGGGACCGTCGCGCCGCTGCGACAGGGCGTGGATGGCCCGGCAGAGCAGGTCCTTGCCGGTGCCCGATTCGCCGCGGATGAGGATGGTCGAGTCGACCTGGGCGATCTGCTTGACCAGCTCCTTCAGCTTGCTGACCGATGCGGAGATGCCGATGAAGCTGTCCAGATCATGGGTGATGGCCAGTTGCTTCTTCAACTGGCAGTTCTCGTCGACGATGCGGTGGTGGGAGATGACCCGCTCGATCACCAGCTTGATTTCATCGACGTTGAACGGCTTGGTGATATAATCGCCGGCCCCCTTTTTCATGGCGTCGATGGCCGATTCCACCGAGGCAAAGGCGGTCATGACGATGAATTCCTGATCCGGCTTGCGCCGCTTGACCTCGGTCAGAAGCTCCAGGCCGGTCATCTCCGGCATCATGACGTCGGCAATCACCAGATCGTACCCGCCGGCGCAGATCGGCTCCACCGCCTCGCGGGCATCCTGGCTGACAGTGACGGCATACCCTTCCCGGCGCAGCATAATGGCCATGAAATTGCACATCGACTCTTCATCGTCGACGATATAGATCCGACCCGCAGACCCAGACATAGTTCTCCCCGGTTCACCGGCCATGCCGAACCTCGACCCCTTCAATCATCGGCCCCGACTGCCGTCTCTTAAGAGAGTCGTTGCAATTTGCAAGATATTTATACAGCTTGCCGATCCGGTTCATGGTCCTCTCCGCCAATCGGTTATCGTCTCTTCCGAGGGAACTCTTTGTCCCCCGGGACCGCTATAGCAAGAGGGCCGCCACCGTGCCAACTTTCTGCTTGCTTTCCCGGCCCGGCCGGTTAGGTTGGGGGTTGGAGAAAGGATCGACGGCGGATGACGGATATACTGCTCGAACAACTGCAAACGCTGGCGTCGACCGACGCCGGCCGGGATTCATTTCTTCTGGAGTCGGCCCGGTTGATCCAACGCCTTCGCCCCCATTACCGTTGGGTCGGGTTCTATTTCCTGCGCGAGGGAAGACTGCACGTCGGTCCGTATGTCGGCAAGCCGACTCCCCATACGGTCATTGAATTGAACCGCGGCATCTGTGGAGCGGCCGTCTCCGAGGCACGGACCATCATCGTCGACGACGTCAAGGCCGACCCCCGCTATCTAGCCTGTTCGCTGGAAACCAAATCGGAAATCGTGATTCCGCTGCGGGTGAACGGGGAGATCATCGGCGAACTGGATATCGATGCCGACCGCTTGGCCGCCTTTGCGGAAAACGACCGGCGGCTGCTGGAGGAGGCGGCGGAAATCATCGGGCGCAGATTGGCCGAATAGCGGCCTACTCAGGGACGCTTCAGTTCAAACGTCAACAGCTCGATCCTTTCGCGGGCACGCCGGGCCGCTTCCGGGTATTGTTCGTTTCCTCCTCGACGGAGGAATTCCCGGTACGCCTCCAGCGCCTTTTGTTGGCTTCCCGGCAGGCGGTCATGGATGACCCCGATGTTGAAATACGGCAGGGGATTGTCCGGTTCCAGGCGGGTCAGTTCGATCGACGCCTCCAGCGCCGCCGGGTAGTCATTCCGGGTCAGGGCCGATTCGACCTTGAGCAGATTGAGATTATAGCGGGCGGCGGTGGAGGACGGGTCCAGACGCAGGGCGGCCTCCAGCGCGGCCGTCGCCTCCGGCAGTTCGCCGCGTTGACGGCGGATCGAGGCGAGGCCGATGTTGATGTCGCGGCGGGCAAGCGAGCCGGGATGGGCGGCAAAGGCGATCTCCACCCAGGCCAACGCCTCATCGGTGGCGCCGCGCATCCGGAAAAACTGGCTGACCGCCAGACACGTATGCGGATCGCCGATTTGCTTACCCCGGACGCGCAGACGGTCGATCGCTCCGGAGACGGTGGCCTGATCCGCCCGGCGCATCAACCGGTCGATCTCCCAAAGACGATATTCCAGGCAGACCTGACGGACCTTGAGATCGTGCCCGAGATCAATCCGGTCGAGGCTGTCCCGTATGAAATGCTCGAGCCGTTGTTCGAAAGAGGCCGTGCGGTCTCCGGCAACCCCGCCGGGTCCATAGAGGAACCCGACCGGCCCCCGGTCGGGATACCCCGGCGGCGTCCCCTGATTGATGATATATTCCGCCCCGCGAAACACCCGCCCGGTCACCCGATCGAGCGAATCGACGATGCGGCCGTAGTCTCCTCCGCCGTACCGATGGGTCAGGCGGACGAGAGTGCTGTTGGTGGCATAGACGTCGAGATCGGGACGATAGCGTTCGCCGTACCGCAGATACAGCGCCGGGTGGGAGCCGTTATCCGATTTCAGGACCACCGTCCCTTCTTCCGGCGCGGAATCGAGCAGGTCCCGGCCATACCGTTCGGCCAGGCGCAAGCCACCGAGGTTGCAAGCGGCAACGTTGAAGACCATGGGAATCACGGTCAGCGCCGCGGCGATTGTCGCCGTCGTCCCCGGCCGCTGGCGCCACCGGGATGGCATCAGCGCCGCGCTCTGCCGCAGCAGGAAGACGACAGCCACGAAAAGCGGAATCAGATAGCCGTCAAAATCGGGAATATGGTACAGGGAAACCATGACGACGTTGGCGATGGCCGGCAGGACGATCAGGGCAGCCACAGGCGATTTCCGGTAAACCCCCTCGGCTGCGCCGGGAAGAGCCAGCAGGGCCAGGCCGGGGCCGAAAGCCATTGCCAGCAGGCCGATCAGACGAGAACCGTATAGGCCGATATCCCCGAGGGTCGGCACGGCGATGAACTGCCGGTAGATGTCGGCGGTGAACATCCGCCATAACCCGGTCAGAGAACGCTCCGTCATCCAGTTAATCGGAAGCGATGGATCGAAGCGGAGGAGGAGATAACCGTACAGGGTCAGGGGAACCAGGAAGGCGGCAACGGCGGCTGCCAGGACGCGACCGGATATATCCTTCCGTTTCAGCCAGAGCGCAACGAGGAGAGATAGGGCCACCACCGACGACGAAAAATGATGGGTCAGCGTCAAGCCGCAGAAGAAGGCGGCGGAAATCAGGGCGGCGGGACGATTTTCCTGATAGTATCGGACGACGAACAAGAGGGCGGCGACATACAACAAAGCCGACAGGCCATAAACCTCGGCGTTGGTGGCCGAACCCCAGAGCGGCCGGGAGAAGGCGAACGAAAGCGCGACGCCGGCGTTAATCCAGGGAGAGGCTGTCCCCTCCTCCGTGGTACGCGCCAAAAGAAAATACAAAACCGCGGCGGCCGCGGCGGTCGCGGCCGCCGAAAAGAGGTTGGCGGCAAAGGCCGGGGTCAGGAACCACAGCAACTTCAGCCACAGGAACCCCACGATCGTGTAGAGCGGATATCCCGGCGGATGAGCAATGCCGCCGGTGTCGACAATCAGGCTCAACTCGCCGCTGTCGCCTATGAAGACGGTCCGGCAACAGGTTATCCCATACACCAGCAGGGCCGCTCCGGCGATGGCCCAGGCCACGGTGGTTCGTTTTGGCGGCATCGTCTCCCTTCGTCGTTTGACGGACATCCCCGAATCACGGCAATAAACGGAAAATCGTTTCGCCGCGCAACTTTTGAGTCCGGACGGCGAATGACAAGGAAGTGATTGGACGGTGGAAATTGAGGTTGAAAAAGCGGGCGGGAAAACATTACTTGAGGTCAAACAAGGAGGCGGATATGTTTTTTGGCATCGTTTTGGTGATTATCGGCGGCCTGTTGCTGCTGCACGAGATGCATATTATCCATTGGTCGTTCTGGAGTTACGTCTGGCCGGTGTTGATTATCGCCGTAGGGGTGAAACTGATGCTGGGCAATAAACAGCCGAAGGGCTGAGCGCCCTCGCTCCCAGCCACTCGATTTCTTCAGTCCGGCCGAATCCGGGGGATGGTCCCGGGTGGCGGCTTCGGAATTATCTCTTCGTGTAGAGGCCTTTCATCGTTTCGACCCAGGTCGCCCCGTTATCGAACGAACTTTCAGCCAGCCAGTCGAATTTCGTCGGCGTGATATTATAGGTCGTGATGCGAGACAGCATGGTCATGCCGGGCATTTTATCCACCCCGGAAACGACCAGCCGGCCGTCCTTGAAATCCCCCTCGTAAAGGCTCATTCCGGCCGACAGGTTGTCAATCCAACTTGTCTGCCATTTGCCGGACCCGCGATTGAAACAGGTCAATCCGGTGCCGGTCATGGCCATCCCGCCGACGTCGGCTGTCATGGTCTGCTCCAACGCGCATCCGTCCAGAACCATCTTGTAGACGCACACCCCCTTGGTTTCGGTCCAAGGGGCTTCGGCACTCATCCGCATCTGCATCGCCACATCCCATGTTCCTTCGAACACGACCATCTGCTTCATCTCCGGCGGCGCGCCGACCGCCATCATCGGGATTTCGGCCTTGGTGCTGTCAGCCGCCCACAGGGGCCCCGCGACCGACAGGCCGATAAGAACAGCGGCAAAGAGAACTAATCGTTTCATCTACTCCTCCATGTTCAGCCCGGACAGGCGTTGTCCGGGTATCCATTGATACTGATCCCCGATCGATGGCGTTTGTCGAATTATTCGAATGGTTATTCGGATTTCATCGTTTCGTGTACACCGACGACGCCACCGCCCGCCAGGTCTTGCCGCCGTCGCGGGAACTCTCGACTTTCTCTTCGTACCGAGTGCCGGTGATATTGAAGATCGAAATCCTCGTCCAGACCGACCGGATCGGGGTGACATCCTCGCCGGAGACGACCAGCGTACCGTTGGTCATCGATCCCTGATAATGGCTGAGAAGTCCGCCGGTGTTATCCAGCCAGGTATACTGCCACGCTTTCAATCCTTGATGATAGGATATCGTTCCTTTTCCCTCATAGGCCATGTTCCCCAGCCGGCTGGTGATAGTTCGTTCCATCGCGCAGCCGCTGAGAATCATCGTGTTGACGCAGACGGCGGTGTTTTCCAGCGGCGGCTTGGTCGAATCCCAGGTGGTACGACGAACCACATCCCAGGTTCCCTCCAAACCGGCGATCTGCTGCATTTCCGGCGGCGGGCCGACCGAAGCCTTGGTCAGTTTCGGTTTGGGGGCTTCCTGGGCCGCCAATACCGCGGCCAGACAAAGTATGCCGATCAAAAGCAGCGCCGTGAGCGAAAAACGATTCATGGTATCTCCCGATTCCAGCGGACGGATTCATCAAAAAATCGTAACCCGGTCATCATACAACCTTATACGTCCAGGATACCGAAAACGCCGATCGATATCCATCACATTTTGGCCATCTCCAGGAGACTTCAGCCCTTTCGGCTGTATGCCATTTTCATTGTCGGCCACCAGGTCTGGCCGTCGGCGGAGGTTTCCAGCAGCCAATCGAAGCTGTTTTCGGCAATCGACTTCCATGATAGGCGGACCAAAAACGAGGAGTTCTGCGGCCCTTTCTCCGTTCCGATCAACACCCAGGCATCGTCGACAAAATCCCCCTCATAGGTGCTGATCAGGCCGGCCAGATTGTCGATCCAGCTGTGTTGCCATTTGCCGGTCATCCGACTGTAACAGAAATATCCCAGCCCCAGAAACCGCCGGCCGGTCATATATCCTTCGATCGTCTGCCGGATGGCCCCCCCCTCGAGGACGACCTCGAACCGGCTGGTCGCGGCCGATTTGATCCAGTCCCCTTGAGGGTCCGGCTTGACTTCGAGGACGACGTTCCAATCACCAATAAGAAAGGCGATCTTCTTTAACAACCGTGGGACGTTTTGTTCGGTCATGCCTCTGACCTTTCGTCAATGCTCGATTGCCTCGATCGCGATTTACCCGGCTTCTCAGTTCTTCCCGGTGTTGACAAAATACCGTTTCCGGAAAAATACTGCGACGCTGACCAAACCGATCATGACCGGCACCTCGATCAACGGGCCGATGACGGCGGTGAAGGCCTGGTTGGAATTGATGCCGAAGACCGCCACGGCCACGGCGATGGCCAGTTCAAAATTGTTGCTGGCGGCGGTGAACGACAGCGTGGCGGTCTGGGCGTATCCCGCCCCCGCTTTCCGGCCCATCCAGAAACTGATCAGGAACATGACCACGAAATAGATGAGCAATGGGACGGCGATCCGCAGGACATCCAGCGGAATCCGGACGATCAGGCTCCCTTTGAGACTGAACATCACCACGATCGTGAACAGCAGGGCGATGAGCGTGATCGGGCTGATGGCCGGGATGAAGCTTCTTTCGTACCACATCTTGTCCTTCAGTTTAAGCAGCACAAACCGGGTGAGCATGCCGGCCAGGAAGGGGATGCCGAGATAGATGAAGACGGACTTGGCGATTTGTTTCATGCTGACTTCGACGACCTTCCCCTCCAGGCCAAACAGCGGCGGCAGGACGGTGATGAACACCCAGGCGTAGACGGAGTAGAACAGAACTTGAAAGATGGAATTGAACGCCACCAACCCGGCGGCGTATTCGGCGTCCCCGCCGGCCAGGTCGTTCCAGACGATGACCATGGCGATGCACCGTGCCAGGCCGATCAGAATCAGCCCGACCATGTAGTCGGGATATCCGGCCAGAAAGGCAATCGCCAGCGCGAACATCAGGGCCGGCCCGATGAGCCAGTTCTGCACCAGCGACAGACCGAGCACCTTGACGTTCTTGAAGACATCCCCCAACTCCTCGTATTTCACCTTGGCCAGCGGCGGATACATCATGAGGATGAGGCCGATGGCGATGGGGATGTTGGTCGCGCCGACCTGGAACCGGTTGATGAAATCTTCGATTTCGGGAACAGCCCAACCCAGGAAAACCCCCGCCCCCATGGCCAGAAAAATCCACAGGGTCAGGAAACGATCGAGAAAACCGAGTCGGCGGGAAGCGGTGGTGGTCGGTTCAGGCATGCCGGTTATCCTTTTCTTATAGGCTCCGATGGTTCGACGGCCGCGGCCGCGTTATGGGACCGGATTGGCCAGCGCCTCGGGCAGCGTTTCGATAAACGCCCGGATTTCGTCCCGGACGCGGCGGTAGTGCGTCATGAGCTCCTCTTCGTCGGCGCCATCGCCGGCGGCGCGGGCGGGATCATCGAATCCACGATGAATCTTGGTGGTCGGACCGGGGAAAATCGGGCAATGCTCATCGGCATGGCCGCAGACGGTAACCACATAATCGAACGGAATGACCA
>JAAZOE010000092.1 GCA_012797915.1 Candidatus Zixiibacteriota bacterium
CACGGGGAGCCATACTCCTCCCGGTGTTCTTCCACCAGCCGCACGGCCCGTTCCCGGACCTCCCCAGAATACCTGCTTCGTCTTCCCATAACCGTAATCTCTCACATAATTCTCTCTCCGGCAAGCCCGGGGCGGTTCAGTAATCTTATTGTGCAATTCGGTGATTTCCGTATCGATAAATCTATTGACCCGCATTTGGTTATATATGAAAATGTTAATAAAATCTGCGATGCCTGCATTCTTTCCTTAAAACTAACGACCGATTTAAGAGTAAAGGTCAGGACAGAATATTGCCAACAACCCATAGTTTTGGTCGCGCGTAATGAACTATACCAAATGATTCAAAATATCCTTAAAAATGCAATGGAGGCCGCCGTCAAAAGCGACAAAAGTGATTCGCCAATTGTGCGTATAATTACCAATATTGTCTACAGTACGGAATTGTCAAAAACGGTTGTGAGTATTAAAATCATTGATAATGGACCAGGAATAGATGATTTGATAAAACATGATATTTTTAAGGACGGCTTTACGACGAATATCCCTTCTGAAGGGAGGGGGCACGGGTTATGGATCGCAAAAACTCTCGCTCAAAAATGGGATGGCGATGTTAAGGCTGATAACATGGTTATCGATGGGAAAGGAAATGGTGCTTGTTTTGAGTTGTTACTTCCTTACCATGCCGTCCCTGAAAAAGAAAAGGCAGGAGATGCTATATGAGTGGGCTCATTTTGATTGCCGATGATGACGAATCCTTTTTGTCATTTGTCAAAGAATTCGCCGAGAAATTGGGCATAGTTAACGCCGTATTTAGGCAAACTCTTAACGAGGTGATTGCAGCCTTGCGCGATGATCATTTTATTAGAATCATTCTTGACAATATATTCGATAATGATGATATGACTGGTATTGATGTCCTCGAGCAATGTAATCAACAATACCCTGATGTGGACCGATTTCTCGTTACGGGAAGACCCTTAGACCAGATCCAAAGAGCACGCCTCTCCAACATCGGCGGACGTATTATTAACAAAGGCGTACTTACTGCTGAGGATTTAAGACTCCTTCTCACATGTGCGCCCGGCGTCGGGCAAATTCCTTCAGATCCCATAAGAGATGTAGACAAAGGCGTATTAAGTGTCAGGTTGAATGCACAAATACGTCGTAATTCAGAACTTAAAGGTTTGGTAGATCTTTTGGCGTCCGATATAAAGTCTGATATATTACGTGAACTCAATAAGTTATATAAGCGCCACAAAAACGACAATATCCTATATATTGGTGGTGTTGATTACAATGCCAAAATGCTCATTGACGCCTTAAATGCGAATGATGAACCGGGGCCTTTGCTAATAGAATTGCACCACAAGTTGTTTCGAAAAGGATAAGGTCTTTATGTCCAAGTACGGTATGTATCCGGCTTATCGTATCAATCTTCGATCGTACCTTCCTTCTAACTCCAAATTAATATATATTAGTAACAATGTGGCACGATTTATGGAATTGCGATGCAATAAGGCGCTGTGGGATCATATCGGCGAGGATAATAGGGAGGTAATAATCGTGTTTGTATGCGGTCACGGAGACGAACAAGGATTTTACTGTTCATTATGTACAAAGTCCTTCTCTGATCCTGAGCGAATAAAGGCTGATTGGTGGGATATGAATAGAATCGGAAGGAAAGTACGTATTTATCTGTTTGCCTTTGTCTGTAATTCATACGAATATCTTAACGGAAGTAATATGCACGAATATGTACGAGGGGCAATCGGATTTGATAATAAAATAATGATTAGCCTTGAAGCCAAAGACGCAAAATTCTGGATACACTTTTTCCGGAAACTATATAGCACTTTAAGCGCAAGACCAAAGATCGACGATATGTCCTATAGGGCGGTGAGGGCACTATATCAAAAATATTATGGGAAGAACCATATGGGATTTTGGTCGTGGATTGGTTCGCTATTTAATAGGCAACCAAGTTACCTCGGGCGTTTGTGCCTTATGGCGCAGTCAGATTCAATGAAGGTCGCCATTCGCGATTGAGGATGATATGGATGTATATTCGGATTGGGTGTCACGACTAAAATGCATTAAAGCCAGTATCGAAATGCTCGGTGATGACGAGAACGGGGATGTATATGTGACAGAAGAGTATTTCGAAATGATGTGTGCCCAAGAACAGAGGCTATTTAGTCAGAATCTTTGGGTGTTACGGGCATATTACGCGATGGGTGTAGTATTCACCGCGTTTTCGCTCGTTTTAATTACGGCCGCGTGTATGGATATTCTTGGCTCCGGGAACATTGAGAGTATTGCTTTTGTCGAGGCATTTGGTTCAGCATTATCGGGCGTTGGAACAATAATCATCTATAAAAGAATCGTGATGCATGAACGGAAGATGAATAATATATTGGCAAGAGTACGCGATCTGTTTGCGGCATCCTTACTCATAGATTTCTTGCACAAGCGGGCGAAACCAGGAGAGGTGGAATCATATCTTCGCATACTCCGTAAAGACCTTAATTCGCCATAAATCAATTTGGTACAACATTAACCAGCGGGCAATCTGGTCTGGCCTGCAACCCACTCTGAATCCCCGTTTACGGCGGCCGGGCGCCCACCCCGGCTTGTGCGGGATTCTATGTCAGTCCCGCGATTCGTTTTCCTTTCGAAAAGCATCACGGCCGCATACACTAATATAGACTACGTAATCATCACATGTCCAGAAAACTGACATTCTCTGTCGGATACGACGCCAAATCAACACCGAGTTGGTGGTAAAGGACAGTCCAGCGCCATTTATAGGAGCACTATTTTTCGTGTGATATGGAAGGAGGCAGATTCCCGTGTCAGCATCCAAAAAACAAATCCGCGCCAACCGGGCCAATGCCAAAAAATCCACCGGCCCCAAAACCCCGGAAGGTAAACGGACATCCAGCCGCAACGCCACCACCCACGGCCTCTACTCCAGAGACCTCATCGTCGATTCCCCGCACCTCAAGGAAAACCAGGCGGAGTATGACCTTATCCTCACCGCTCTGAAAGTGGAACTTAAGCCCGAGGGCGTTCTGCAGGGGTTCCTTGTCCGCAAAATCGCCAATTGTCTCTGGCGTTCCGGCCGCGTCGTCCGGGCCGAATCCGCCCAAATCAAACGCCAACTGCACTTCCTCAGCGATTCCCTTCCCCGTAACATCGCCATCGGCGTCGAATCCATCCCCCAGGGCGAGGCCGCCAAAGATATTTCGCGGTATGAATTACGCCTCGAACGCCAGCTGGCCCGTACCCTCAACCTGCTCATGCGCCTGAAAAAATCCCGCTCTTCATCACTTTCTGACCCTCTTATGGAGTATGTGACCCGCAAACTCCCCGACCTGCCCCCGGACTTGGAAAACGCGGACATTGTGGGCGGTCCGCCCGTGTCGGATCCACATCTGCCCCACGTCAAGCCGGCCCACCCAGTTCCGGCAGGTCTTTCGGGACCGACACAGTCGGGGCCGTGTGACCTGCCGGTATCTCATGGCCAGTCAACCCGCAGCCGACCCCCACACCCCGTTCCGGCAGGTCTTTCGGGACCGACACAGTCGGGGCCGTGCGACCTGCCGGATTCCGACGAAGACTCCGACATCGTGGGGCCCCCGAAAATGAGCAAATGAACCCATTTCCACTCGCGCCGGAGGCCGTTAATGCATTACCCAATAATTAATTGCCGCATTACCCGTCGCCTGCCAAACATGGCTTCGTTCTGGGTTTGTTTGGCTTCGATTGCGGGTTCCTGAGCTTCGCATCCGGCAGGTCATCCACCGGAGAGGGACCGCCCTGAAGGCTCAGCGGCTGCAAGGTTTATTGAGGGCAGTTTGTAGCTCTAGTGTCGGAATAGCGGACAATATTTATCTACAATAGCAACCTGTTAATCTGCAAACGGTAAGGGGTAATTATCCCATTGCTTTTCGGGTTTATGTGTCATCGATTCGGGCAGGTCCATCACTTGTGATACCTGCCATCAATGAGAGTATTATTCGGGTAATCCCTTTTGGGGCAAAAGAATACTAAAATTATCCTGAATGCGGCATGCCGATTGCGCTCTCATGCCCCTGGTAAACGAATTTCACGGCAACACTTCAACGCCATGGAGGTACAGGATGAGATTTAAACGGACGATGATGATCCTGGTCGGGTTCGTGGTGATCGTGACGGGGTCGGCGCAGGCGTCGTGGTACACGATGGATTTCACCAACACCACCCTTGATCTGGGAATGAATTCGCAGATCAATCTGACCAATCAGTACAATTCATTCGGGCTGAACTTCGAAAACGTGTATCGCGGAATCGACAGTCGCGATCCGTGGGACATGTTCGGCATCTGGAACGGCTGGGTCGAGCAGAATTATGATCCCAAGCCGGTGAACGGAAAGGTCATCTTCAGCTCCTTGACCGATTCGATCGGGTTCGACTGGTTGTCGCTGTCCGAGCCGACCGGCGATTTCCACATCACGGCCTACGATCAGTTCGATAACGCCCTGGGCAGTTTCGCCGGAAGCGGCTTCGGCTCCAACAAGATTGTCGCTCCGGACATCAAGTATCTGGTCTTTCATGATGACGGCGGGTTCGTATCGATCTCCAACCTGTCGTACGACATGGTCCCCACCGTGCCGGAGCCGGGCACCCTCGCTTTGGTCGGGCTGGGGGCGGTTGGTCTGGGCTTCATTCGCCGCCGTCGTTCGTAGGGACACGAAAACCGCGACCCCGGGCAACCGCCGGGTGTCAGTCATTCCGGTTTGTCCGCCGGTGAAAGGACAAAGATAATCCCCCGGTCGGCAGATGTTCGGCAGGGGGATTTGCTTTTCAATCGATTCCGGAATCGGCGTCCCGTCATGGCTTTGCCTTCGATTCCGACCCCGATCGTATTTATTGCCTGGTAATCAGTTGCGATAATCGGCCCTTGTTTGCGGGAACGAGCCGGGGCGTTTTGGCATTAAAGAAAGGAGAGTCGGCGGCAGACCCGGGATGGGGTGATAAAGGGATACAAAAATGTAGTCCGACCGGAGGGAAAAATGGTCTTGACGATGGCCGAAAGTTTCGATATAATAAATAGCTGTATTGATTATGGGGCCCATAGCTCAGTCGGTTAGAGCAGCTGACTCATAATCAGCGGGTCCCAGGTTCGAGCCCTGGTGGGCCCACTTGATCTTTGAAGACGAGAAAGCGTTCGGTCGGGCAATTAGCTCAGCTGGTTAGAGCGTTCGGTTCACATCCGAGAGGTCACTGGTTCAAATCCAGTATTGCCCACCATGAAAGAAAGCGGTTCGGTGAATACATCGCGTTCCGACATGCTCCGGCGTCCCACCCCCCGCACGACGGGGGTGATGAAACGCGCCGGACAGCGAGAACAAGCGTTTATGGTGCCTGTCATGCCTTTGACGGGCACCATTTTTTTTGTCCGCAGCAGCGGACGCGGAGGAGTCATCCATGAACGGTGATTTGGAATTGCTGTTGAAACTGCAAAACATCGACTATGATCTGGGCGAATTGGAGCGGTCGAAGGAATATATTCCCGACATGATGGACAACCTGCGGAGGGAGATCGACGATTCCCGGGAGAGACTGGAGACGACCAGGGAGGAAATGGCCAAGGCCCGGCTGGAACAGAAGGACGTCGAGTTGCAATTGGGAGAGCGCCAGGACAAGCTTCGGAAACTGCAGGAACGGATGATGGCGATCAAGACCAACAAGGAATACGACGCTCTGGTGGCCGAGATCGACCAGGTCAAGCGGGATATCGGCGAACTGGAAAGCCGGGGCATGGCCCTGCTGGAATATGTCGAGAATCACGAGAATGAGATCAACAGCCTTACCGAAAA
>JAAZOE010000093.1 GCA_012797915.1 Candidatus Zixiibacteriota bacterium
AGACCGTATTTCGCCAACCGTTTGCGCATAGTGATTCCTCTCCTTACCTCTCGCGCACCCGGCCGACGGCACATCATGGTCCTACCCGCAGGCGCCCCACCCGCAACGGGGACATGACTGGCAGTACCCCGCCCGCACGAGGACGCTGCCGCATTCGGGACAGGCTGTCGGGGAAGCCCCGCGCCCCGACCGGTCCCGAATTATCCGTCGAACCGAGATTATGACTATTCGTCCGGGCTGTTCCCCGGATTGCCGCCCCGACGACTCCGCCGCCGCCGAATGGGGGAAACCGGAAACTCCGGCCGCTGTGTGATTCCGCCTCCAGTGCATTGCCGTCTCCATGTTGTCTTTGTGATTATCGACTCATAGCTATTATACTGCACATTTGTGCAGTTGTCAAATATTTTTTCGTTTTTTCTTGGAAATAGAAATCAATATGCTGTGTCTGGATACGAAATTAATGCTATATATTGTGTCGTTGAAAAGAAAAAGCGATTTTCTGGCCTATGGAGAATACCGCCTGTAGCGGCGGGCAACTTGAGAAGAGTCAAATAGACCAAAAACACCGGCCGACCGCCCCGTCATCAGAAGAAAAGCGACAGAGCGGCGCGACATCGATAGCGGCTACTCCCCGATCTCAGCGGCCGATAATCTTCACCCATCGACTGCCGAGCAGCCCCAAGCCGCAACGGGAACAGCAGACGGCGCAACGGTCGATTGGACGAAGACGGCGCCGCCCGAAGACCCGGTTCTTGTTTCCGGAGTCGACGGGACGGTCGGCCGGGTCGAGGCCAGGTAGATGGATAGCGCCATCAGGAAAATCAATCCGACCAGGACCGAGGCCAGAAGCAGGTTTCGATACCAGACATCCTCCCAGAGAAGGATTAACGCTTCAGGCCCCCGCGGGCGGAATGACGATCCCGGGGTGGCGAGAATCTTGGCGATATCAGTGCGACGCATAACAGCCTCCAAGGCACGATGTCAGGGCGCTGCTTGTCCTTCATGTCCCGGCTGTCTGGGCCGGCCCCGGAGGGGTGCTCCTCCGGAGAGATGCCTTCTGTGCGCTGTTGTTGCGAACCAAACTCGCGGCGGAGGGATGAGCCGAGGCTCATCCCTTCGCCCAAGCGTCAATCCTCCAATACAAATCGAACGGTGTGGGTCATCCAGGCGCCGATGGGATTGCCGTTCTGGATTCCCGGGCGCCATTTCCATTGCAGGGCGGCTTTGACCGCCTCCTCTTCGAATCCCATGCCGGGGCGGGTGCATTTGACGGCTTCCGCCTTCCGGACGGTTCCGGTTTTATCCACGTAGACCAGGACGGTGACCACGGCCGAGAAACCGCCTTCCAGGGCAAGGCGCGGATAATCGGGTTGTTTCTCGGATACCACCGCCGGTTGAATTTCCATCGGGACAAATACTTCAGGCGGCGGGATGTAGTCGTCTGTTGGAGAGGCGATGACCATATCCATCCGTCCCCCGTCCGACCCATGGACCCCCGGACCGATCAACGCCTTCAATTCGCTCTTCGAGATGATAACGATGTTATCATCAATCAATTCTCCATCATCCACCGGCGTCGGGATGCCGACTTTTCCTGTAATCTGCTCGGGTTCCGCAGTTCCCGGACGACCGTATTCGATCGGCGGCGGCGGGAAGTAGTCTATGATAATCGTGTCGCGCGGCGTCGTCGGCACGGTAACCATTTCCATCGTGCCGGTAAACAGCCATCCCGCCATAATACACAGCATCATCAGCATCGCTGCGAAGCCGGTCCCCATCAGCATATGCCGCCGATAGGTCCGTTTCAGCTCGAAGGCGCCATAGGGCAGTCGGATCGTACTCACCATATCACTCACCTCCCTTCCCAAGCACCATGGATTGGTGGCGGCGCAAAACGGGGCCGGATCGGAACCACGCCGGTAACGAACCGATCTTGGTCGGGAGACGGTCGCCATCGCCTCCCGCGGCAGTAACGCCCGCGGCATGAATGGGATTGGGTAACGAACGACACATACCAGCCTCCTTGGACGAACGTCAGGCGCTGCCAGTCCCTGTCCCGGCGGCAAAGAGCCGCTTCCGGAGAGGTGAGTCTCCGTTGGAGATGCCGTATGTGCGCTGCGGTGTGAGGGAGTACTGCCGGGGAACCGGCGGAGGTCCCCCGTCTGTCTTTATCACGGAGGAAAGGGTCTGTGAGTGACCCTTTCCTCCGTCGGATTACATATCGCCCAATTCAAACTTGACGGTATACGCCACCCAGACGCCGATCGGGTTGCCGTTCTGAATGGCCGGTTTCCACCGCCCCTTGTAGGCCGCTTTGATCGCGGCTTCCTCGAAGCCCATACCCGGACGGGTGCATTTGACCGCCTGGGCTTTCTTAACCGAACCGTCTTTCGATACGAACGCCTGAATGATGACATTCCCGGTGAAGCCGCCGTCCCGCGCCAGGCGCGGATATTCCGGCGTTTCCTCATAAATCTGCACCGGCTCCACTTCCACGGCGATGAACGTGTCGGCCGGAGGCATGTAGTCCTCCTCCGGGATATCGATCACCAGTTCCTGGCCGGCATCGGAGGTGGTCGTGATGGCCGGGGCGGTGATTTCCTTCAACTCGTCCCGGGTGGCGATGACCACGTCCTCATCGGCCACTTCTTCATCGGCCACCGGCGTCGGAATCCCGACCTTGGGCATAGCCATTTCCGGCTTGGCAATGTCGATCTGCGGCGGTTTGGCCGCCAGCGACGGCGGGGCGCCCAGGTCGGCGATCGTCTTGATGCGGATCACCCGGCTGGCTTCGTCGATTTCCTCATAGGTAATCACTTTATACAGCCAAACCGAGAGGATGCATAATATCGTCAGTCCCGCGGCGAAGCCGGTGCCCATCAGCATGTTCCGCTGGTAGAACCGCTTCAGCTCGAACGCCCCGTAGGGAATGCGAACAGCTTGTGCCATACCTATTCACTCCCTCCGATTCCCAGCACCCGCTCGATAATGCGGGTGTCGCGGTCTTCCCACGGCGACATGGCATAGCGGTAGGAGAACTTCCGTTCTTTGAATTCCTCGGCCCGCTTGTGCCCCGGATCGTTGAATTCCTGGAGGGTCACGCCCATGTCTTTGGCCGTGGCGTTGTTGAACGACCGTTCGATCAGGTCGATCTCATCCAGGATATCCACCATCGATCTATACCGCGCCTTGGGGTGTATGACAATCAGGGTATTCAGTTTGGGGTTGGCCTTGTTCTGGTCGACCAACAGGGTCCGCAGCGAATCGACCCGGAACGGCACCGGCAGGTCCCGGGCGACGTTCCAGTAGTACCGGTCCTTTTCGTCCACGTGGATGGTCAGGACGTTCGACTCCTTGATCTTGAGCTCGGTCTTCTGCTCGTCGGCCGGCGGCAGGTTGATTTCCATCGCCTGGGGCATGGAAAACACCGTCGTGACCATGTAGAAGATCAGCAGGAGGAACGCGATATCCACCATGGGCGTCATATCGATGCGGATGCCGATGCGGCGCTTGGGGCGTCGGATCCCCTTTTTGCCGCCTTTTTTCGGGCGATCACCGCCTACATCTGCTCCAGCCATGTTATTTCACCACCTTTAGATGTCTCTCTCTACATTAGTAACAATCTGGAAACGACTCAGGTTCTGTTCCTGCATCGTTTTCATGATCCCCTCCAGCGTCCCGTAGCTGGATTCCTTGTCCGCCTTGATCACCAGGAAGGCCCGGGGATTGCGGATACGGGCGGCGTTGATCTTGGAGGCCACATCCACGGTGGAGGCCTCATCATAAATCCGCGTCGGCATGGAAACGTCGTTGCCATCGATATTGACCATCTTCTTGACGATATAGTCGACGAAGATGGAGTCGTCCTTCGTCACGGTGACATTGATGATGTCTTTATCCGGCAACGAAATCTGGGAATGCGACGATGGCAGCTTGACCGCTTTCGTCTCCGGCGGTTTGAATTGCGTGGTCGACATATAGAAAATCAGCAAAAGAAAGGCGATGTCAACCATCGGCGTCATGTCGATGCGGATGGAGATCCGTCTTTTCTTTTTCATCTTCATTTGGAGCGACCTACCTCTTTGGCCTTCAACAGCTGGAGCACTTCATAGGTGGCTTCATCGGTGGTGTAGTTGAAGGCGTCCACTTTGTTGACGAAGAAGTTGTAGAAGAAAATCCCCAGAATACCGGAGATCAGTCCGCCGGCGGTATTGACCAGCGCCTCGGAAATACCGGTGGCCAGCTGGGTGGCATCGATGACGCCGCCGGAGGCCGACCCGGTGGCCGCGAAGGCGCGGATCATGCCGATGGTCGTGCCCAACAGACCGATCATGGTGGCGATCGAGGCGATGGTCGACAGGGCGATCAGGTTGCGTTCCAAAAGCGGGCCTTCCAGGGCGTTGGCTTCCTCAATGGCCTGCTGGGTGGCGGTGATCCGCTTGTCCACGTCCATGCTGGCGTCGTCTTTGACCCGCATGTACCGTTCGATCCCGGCCCGCAGCACGTTGGCGGTCGTGCCCCGCTGCTTGTCGCAGGCGGCCAGCGCCGACTCGTAATCGTTGCTCTGCAGATGGGTAATCAGGTTCTTGAAGAACACCTGGACCGAGCTTTTACCCTTGGCCGTACGCAGCGACAGGTACCGCTCAATCACGAACGCGATCAACATGAGAAGGACCATGATCAGAATAACCACCAGCGGGCCGCCCTTGTACACGGAGTGGGCGATCGTGCCTTCCTGGGTGCCCTTCAGAATGATGCCCCAGACAGTATAGCCGATGGCCAGCGAGATCAGCGCATTCAGGGTTACGAAAATTGTCTGTTTCACGACAACAACTCCTTCATTGTATGTTTCCTATTTCGTCGTCAAATTTCCTTGCCCTTCAGGGCCATCAGCAGAAACGCCGCCAGCGACAGGTAAATCCCGAACGAGGATAAACCCACGAACGCGGCAATACCGTACGATTGGCCGACCTGCTTGACCATCCCTTTGGTGTCGAAACCGTATGACGACCCCAGGAAGGCCAGCAGGAACATGGCCAGCCACAACAGGACCGGAATCCAGTTGTACCGCAGCATCCGCTTCAGGTACAGCGCGTACGCGTCGGGAGTGGGTTTCTTGACTTTATGCAGGATATACAGATTGAAGACCGCCAGGATCGGGCAACTGAGGAAGTACAGCAGCATCAACAGCCCCGACAGCATCAGGCCGAACCCGCCGGAAAACGCCTGACCGAGGTATCCCAGAGCCCCCAAGCCGCTGACCGACCGGTTATCGTGGGTGACCGTCGTGACCGTGGTCATTTCGACCGGCTTGGTTCCGATGGAATCGACCTCGGCCGATTCGATCGGCACCTGCTTGGTGTTGACGATTTCGTAGTATCCCGAAAACCAGGGGATAACCAAGGAAACGATCATCAGGACGGCGATCACCGTCATGAACATCTTCTCCCCTTTGGATACCCGCTCCTCCAAGAGCGTACAGCGATCGCGAACCTCGCCCTCGCTCTTGTTGAACGTGGCCATGACCTTGGCGATCAGCGATTTGCGTTCATCGTCGGACTTGAACAGGTTGCCTATCTTGCCGGGATAGACATCGAAGCCGACATAGCGGAAACGCTCATCGGAGTTTCCGAACGGTTGCGCTTTGTTGTCAGTTTCTGCCATATATTCTCCCATGAGAACCGGCTCCCGCCGGCCCCCGTCTCTCAATATTCGAACTCGGTATCCTTAATTCCCTTCTTGGCGGCCTCGTTGCCGGGCTCGCATTTCACCACCCGCTTGTACCAGTCGAACGCTTCCTTGAAGAATTTTTTCGATTCCGCCTTCTGCTTGGCTTCGGCCAGATTGACGGCGTGGAAATGGTTGGCCTGGGCGATGTACAGCATCAGGCTGGCATTGGTGCAGTCGCCCACCCCTTTCTTCCGGCCGCATTCCAGCGCCCGGGTGAAATACCCGACCGCCTTCAGATAATCGTTCTGGCAGATGCCGCCGAAATAGAGGTACCCCATGCTCTGCAGGGCGTCGCAGTTGGCCGGATCCCGTTCCAGAAGCTTCTGAGTCCACTTGACGCCTTCCTCGCAGTTTTTCAGCTGATACACGCACGTGGTCGACAACAGCGGGTAGGCTTTCTCGTTGGCGCTATCCAGCTCGACGACCTTTTTCAAATACGATACGGTCTTCTCGTAATCGCCCAGATTGAGGGTGCAGTAGGCGGCGTTCAGATAGACGTTCCAGGCGTCCGGTCCCAGAGCGATCCGCTTCTCGTAGAAGGTCAGCGCCTGGGTGTAATCTTTCAACTGGTGGTACGACACCGCGGCGTCGAACAGCGCCTTGGCGTTGGTCGTATCCATCGAGGTGGCCGTGACGTAATAGACCGAGGCGCTGTCGTAATTGCTAATCGTTTTATAGGCGTCGGCAATCCGGCGCAGGATATCGGCCTCGTCGCCCGATCCGTTCTCCTCCGTCCCCGGCGTCCGTTCCTTCAACCAGGCCAGATGCTTTTTCAGGTATTCGATCCCCGGTTCATACTGCTCCTGCCCGATCTTGCAGCGTCCCAGGTAGAGGTAGATGCTGGGCGGCACGTTCCCGGTTGCCAGCACCTGCTGGAAAGCGGAATCGGCCTCGGCATAGGCGCTCAGGTTGAAATAGGCCCGTCCCAGGTTGTAGAACGGTTCGCCGTCGGTGGAGTCTTTCGACAGATTGAAGAACTTCCGATAGGAGCCGATCGCCTCTTTGAACCGCTGGCCCTTGGTTTCCTGGTCCCTGGCCGACAATCCGGCCAGAGTATACAATTTGCCGATTTCCTTCCAGGCGTAGGTGTACATGCTGTCGCGGGTCAGCACGATCCGCAACTGGTCCAACGCCTCATTGAACTGACCCTGGGCGACATAGGCCCGCGCCAGCCGGAAATAGACATCCAGGAAGGTGGTGTCCATGGCGATGGTGGCATTGTACTCACTGATCGCCAGGGGGTAGATCTTGGCGTAGTAGTTGGCATCTCCCAGATTGGCATGGAACTCGGCCTGGTCCGGACCCACCTGGCTGGCTTTCCGGAACTGGACGTCGGCATCGGCGTACTGCCCGGTGGCGATGAGGTACAACCCCATACCGTTATGGAACAGGGCCTTCTCATCCCGCGCCTTCTTGACCCCTTCCTCGAACGCGGCCTTGGCCTCGTCCAGCTTGTTCTGCTTGAGAAGAATCAAACCCTTGTAGTACAGCGCCGAAAAACGGGTCGTCTTGATCTTCAGCGCCCGTTCCAGCTCAACCAATGCCTCGGGATATTTTCCCCGGGCATACAGGATCCGGCCCCGTAACAGGTAATATTCGCCGTTGGAGGGGTCGATCTTCAATTCGTTGTCGATGAGCGTCAAGACCTGGGTGGTATCGTGCCGGGCGAGCGCCTCGGCGATTTCCTGTTTCAGGACGGCTGCCGACGCCGGACTGGCAGCCCAGAGAATTATCACGACCGCCAACCCCGCAAGCCCCGTCAGGCCGGTTTGAACAGCTTTCATACTTTCAGCCAAACCCTTTCCCAGACTGCAAAACCAAGCGTTCATAATACAACCTACCCTCGATATGTCAAGGAGTTTTTCTTTCCCCATCTCCCCGGTTGTCTTCTGTCAGATGGGTCAATGCTCCATCCCGTTCCCGGCGTTCCCGCTGAACCGCCAACACGACCTGGCCGACTCGGAACGCCGTGTAAAACAGCACCATAACCCCGATGATGATCCGCCAGTTGCGGTCCATCTGCGTCGGGAACAGCATGACGATAATCATGCCGCCGATCAACACGATCAGGGCCGACGCCAGGTTTATGTAATGCTGCGCTCTCATCTTTCCATCCCGTCTACCAAGTATACCGCCAACCGGGGTATTCCTTCCCGTCGACCGAGGGTTTGGCAACGCCACCGGACTAAACAAAAACCATGCCGTTGATTATACAACTTTCCCTACTCCAACATTATGGGATACAGCATATTACGCATGCGGATTTGTCCCCCCGCCATCATCCATCCGTAAAAAACCACGATCTTCGCGATTTGTTCCGAAGTTCACTAATATGTTACCTGACAACGGGTTGCAATCGCAGATTCTGCGCTGTCATTTAACCCATTCGGGGATATATACGACATTCGGCGTCCCGTCGAACTCAGCCGTGATATATCCCGTGAACCAAATCGCTTCCCCGCGGTTGTTCCGAGCCGGATACCAGTCCGTCAGGCGGAAGACCTGTCGGGCCAAATCTTCCAGCTCCGGTCGGGTTCCGCGAACCGTCGTCCGGCCCACCGTACCTTCGGGGCTGATCGTGATTTCCCCCCGCAACCTCCCGATATATCCGCGCGGGGCGGCCCCGGCCTTGATGACCCCATCGGCGAAGGAACGCGGCAGAGGGAAGAGGGCGATATCGCGGGGATTCAGATAGGTCGTCATGAAATATTTCGCCGTCATCGGCGCGTTGCGGGTGGTATCGGGAGGGGCCAGCGGCGCGATGGGATACCGCAGATTATCGAAAATCCGGAAGGTGATCAGCAACCGGCAGGGAAACGGCTTCCCTTTTTTCGCGGCCGGTCGATACGACGCATTAATGAGAGCCGACTGAAGCGGGTGGGTCATCCCGGCCCCTTCCGGAAACGGAAACGACAGGTCCCCGAGCGCGCCGGTCTCATCAATGGCCACCAGCGCGGTGATCGTGTGGCAGTCGGCCGGTTTTCCGTCGGGGGGCAATTGATAATAAATCGACGGAAGCATCGTCACGGCCGGGAGGGTGAT
>JAAZOE010000094.1 GCA_012797915.1 Candidatus Zixiibacteriota bacterium
CGCCTTTATCGGAAACCGGAAAGGAAAAACCCAGGCGCGGACTCAGGTGATACTGCATCGGCGACTCCCGCAGATTGATCGGATCCCCCAGCAGATAGGATTCCATGCGATTGTTGACGACATATCTTTCATTCGCCTGAAAAAAATCGAGGCGCACGCCGGCATTCAGGACGATTTCGCCCATCTCGACTTTATCCTGAAGATACAGCGCTGCTTCCATTGGCTGAATGTCATAATCGCGATACCGGGTAATCTCATCCGGACGGGGATAGCGATATTTTGTAGTCTGATAGGTGGCATCCCAATTTTTCCAGTAATCGACCATCCGTTCCCAATAGGTGTTCCAGGGCAGCCCGGTGCCCTTGATGGCCGTGGTGTATTTGTAACGATTCCATTCCTCGGTTTCCACCATGGGCCAGTAATAGGTGTTGACGCGATGCTGTTTGATTTCAAATCCCATTTTGATCAGGTTGCGGCGATCGATCTGCCAGTTGATGTCCCCGTTGGCCATGTACTGCTTGATATAATTTTTCCCCGATTTCGAGGTGTAGCCGCCGTCGGTGCTGCCGAGTGAAAAACCGTTGGAGGAGGCATAGATCGGTTGAATGCCGCTGTCGCCGGGATAGTCGGCGATTTTATAGTCATTGCGATAGTAGCTCTTGTTCCAGCTGTTCTGGTAGGAGAGATGCAGGTTATAAAAAAGCCGATCGGTCAGCATATGACGAAGGCTGAAAATATGGTTAACGCCGTACCCCCAGGCGGTCGCAGCGCCGTCGGGTTGGTACCTTCTTGCCGCGCCGCCTCCCTGCGTTTTGTTCAACGAGGAGAACAGCGAATAGGATAGCGTCAGGGAGCGGAGCGGGGTGAAGGTCAACTTGCCGCTGAAGGTCCATGCGCGGCTTTGGGTCAAAGGACCCATCGACCGGTCGCCCGTCTGCAACGAATCGGGTATGGGCACTACCGCCGACTGCGCGCTGGTGGAGGCGTAATGCTCGCGGTACCAACGTCTGTAGGCGTCAATCTTCCAGCCGTCCAGGGGATTGAACCTTCGTTCATACCAATAATAACTTTCGTTCTCGTTCAGACGCACACTGGCCAGAAAGCCGAGCTTTTTTCGCCAGATCGGACCGGTCAGAGTGGCCTGAACATCTTTCTCGGCCAGCGGATTGATATGATCGATGCCCAGATAAATGTCGTTTTGGTTGCTGACATGGTCCCCGCCGTAGATCTGAACGCTGCCGTGGATCCGGTCTTCCGGGTTTTTAGTGACGATGTTGACGACGCCCGATTGGGCGGAACCGTATTCGGCGTTAAAGGTTCCGCTGATCACCTGCAGTTCCCTGATAAAGGCGTTTTCCACCGAAATGTTTTGACCGCCGCTCTGAGAATAGGCGTTCGTGATCGGCACGCCGTCCACCATGTACGCCACTTCGCGCTGCCGGCCGCCGCGGAAATGCATCTCGCCGCTTTCACCGGTCACGACGCCGGCCTGCAGCTGGATGATTTCAGACAGGGTGGTGACCGGCAGATCCTGGATGGTTTCCGCGTCGGTGTAGGAAACGGTGCTGGTGCGATCCCGCTCTAACAACGGCCGTTCCGCAGTGATGGTCACTGTTTGTCCCTCAATCGC
>JAAZOE010000095.1 GCA_012797915.1 Candidatus Zixiibacteriota bacterium
ACGGTGAAAGCCCCGGCCGGAAACGTCCCTGTTTCCGAATCGTTGATCGCGGGAACCGTCCCGGTCGCGCTGAGTCATCCGGCGGTTATTCCCGGCACGACGGTCTGTGCCCGCGACACCTCTCTTTCCCAGTTGTACCAGGAGAACGTCGATTACCTCATCGATTACGCCGCCGGGACCATGGCGCGAATCGATGATGGGGCCATCGCCGAAGGAACGACGGTCATCATCTGGTATCAGTACTACGTCGTCTACCGGCGCAATCTGGATTATATCGTCGATTACGACGGCGGTCGAATCCGGCGCGTCGGGTCGGGAAATATCGCCGCCGGGCAGGAGGCGCTGATTGATTACCGGCTGGGGATCACGCCGTTGTCCGATGAGGAAATCCAGGGCGGGATGGAGGCGGCGGAAGCGGAACTCCTGCACACGATCGCCCCGGACCATCGGGAATCGACTGATCCGGCGCTGCAGACGGCGGCGACATTTCTGACCCTGTCGCATCTCTGTCGCAACGCAGCGGCGTTGGCGGCCTCCGGCGGCGAACCATCGAATCAGAGTCAGGCATCGTTCTGGCTGACACTGGCGACTTCGTATCGCGAAACCGCCGAACGTCTGCTGACCTGGTTTCGCCAGGCGGCGCCCGATCTCCGGCCGCCGCGGCTGGCCTAGAAAGGAAAATGATGAATTCGACCTTGGCCTATGTGCAGGGAAGACGGACCTGGTTCGTGGAAAACCTGGTCGTCTGGGGCGTCGACAACGATGCCGAATTTCTTCTGGCCGTGAGTGAAGGGGCCGGTTCGGATACCCGGGTGGGGATTCTGTCGGCATCGCTGGGGGGGCAACGGCAGGCGGTGAGTTTCTCATCGCTGACCGACAGCCGGGGGAACCAACTGCCCGATCACATCAAGAAACCGTCGGTGGTGATCATTCCCCGCGACCGCCGCGGGGCGTTTCTCAAGACCATTTTGGGGGAGACCGGTTTCGTGGTTGCCAAATCCGAGGCCGACGGTCCGTCGGCGGCAGTCGACCTGCTCATCGTCGAGACCGGATTGTAGGAGGGTATCATGGCGAAAACAAAGAAGCCGGTGCGCCAAACGCCAAAACGGCAATTCAAGACGGATCAGGAGCGTCTGGATTTCATCAAGACCACCATCATGGATCAAATCCAGGATAACCTTATCAGCCTGAAAGTGGGTGATCTCTTGAAGATATTCGAGATTCAGAAGAAGCTGTCTTCCGACAGCAAAACGGAGGAGAAGTTCTGGGAAGTGATCGAACAACTCCGCCAGGAGGAATTGAAAGATGCCTAAGCGGAAAGGGTTCATCTTGTCCATGGTCGCCGCGCTGGCGGCGATGACCGCGGCGCTGGCGGGGGCGGCCATGCAATTCGATCAGACCCAATGGCAGACCGGGGACATGAACGAACAGTCTCCGGCCGATTCCGCCGGGACCGTCGGCACCAGCAATGTTGACTACTTTTACTATTACGAACGGATCCCGATGCGCATGCCGGCCCTTAATGATTCGCTGGCGGCGGGATCCGCGGGACGGCGCTACGATTCGGCGGTACTGGCCATTATCGTCAGCCAGAACGGGGCGGCGGGAAATGATTCGATGCGGATATTCGCCCGCCGTCTGATCCGCAACTGGTCGGAAAACGGCGCCAGCTGGAACTATTACTGGGCGTCCAGTGACAGCGGCTGGAGCTCGCCCGGAGGGGATATCACTGCCGAACGATGCAGCGATACGGTCATGATCGACGCCGCCGTCGCGGCGGTCGACACGCTCATTTTTCATCTCGACACCGGATTCGTTCGGTCCATGATCGAAACGGCCAATTTTGGCTGGCTGTTGATGGCCGCCAATGTCGTCGACCGGTTTCCTTTCCAGGTGTACACCGAAGACTGCACCAATCCGGCGTTCCGGCCGTTCTTGACGGTCTTCTATACCGAATCGGCGCCGCCCGCCGCCGGACATCGGCGGCGGATCGCCTTGGGAGGCAGGCCATGAGAAGGATATTCCCTATTATTATCGCCGGTTTTTTGGCGGCCGGCGTGTCGGCCGATTTCTTGGGGATCAAGAAAGCCTCCGAATCCATCGTCTTTCCGGTCCATCCGCCGCTCGATTCCGCAGGGATTCCAGGCGCGCCCGATTCGATACAGGTAGTCACTTTCCTCGACAATGGAACGACCAAGGCATACGGCGCCAGCGGCGCGGGATATACCTGTATGGGTATCGACACGACCAGCGACTACGGTCGCAACCTGATCTGGTTTGTCGATCAGATTCAGGATATCGACGGCGGGGGAGGGAATACCGAACTGGCGGTACAGGTGGTGGCCTGGTACAAGAAACTGCCGACGTTGACCTGCGCCACGGTCCAAGTGATTGCCGACTCGCTGAATGTTCTGGCCGCGATCAACGACAGTCTCGAACACCAGGATGACTGGGTATCGAAATTCAATGCCGCCGCCGACAGCGTCTTGGCCAAGGCCAACGTGCTGCAGGTGTCGGATGATGCCGCGGCGGCGGGTAATCTCGAACTGGCCTGGGATGGCTCCAATGACCACAGCGTGACGCTGTCGCTGAAGAGTATCAACGTGCAGAACAGCACCGGCTCGGCCGTCGTGGCCGCCTCCACCGGGGGGAATGGCCACGGCATGTCGCTGTCCGGGCATGGCATCGGCAGGGACATCAACGCCGATTTCGTCGACAGTCTCAATGCCACCATTACCAGCCGGTCGAGTTTCAACCCGGCCGTCGATTCGGTCAAGGCCAGGGCCAACCTGGTGCAGATTTCCGGAGACCAGACCGCCGCCGATGATTGGGAGACGATGCTGGACGGCTCCGGCGGCAAGGTGTTCACGGTGAAACAAGTAAGGATCATCAGCTCGGGCGAAGACGACACCGCCGTGGTCATCGCCGGCGGACGCACCGGTGTGTCCGTGCAGGGGGGAACGGGAGGCGATATTGCCGCCGATATTGCCGGAAGTATCGCGCGCGCCGACAGCCTGGGCGGCGGCGCGACGGCCTCGATATGGAACGAGCCTCAGGCCGGGCATACGCAGACGGGAAGTTTCGGTCAATTTCTCGATGCGCCGATCAGCTCGGTTTCGTCTCCCTCCGGCAGCGGCGCTTTCCCGGTGACGCTGGCGGTGGTGGACACCGGCAACGGCCGGGTTGTTCCCGGAGCCCGGGTGACCATCCGCAACCTTGCACTCTCGGCCCTGCTGGCTCTGGGGTACACGGATGCGGATGGGACGGCCTCGTTCAATCTCGATACGAGTCACTATATCGTTTCCACCAACGCCCCCGGG
>JAAZOE010000096.1 GCA_012797915.1 Candidatus Zixiibacteriota bacterium
CCAGACGGGGGGAGGGGGAGGGGAAAGAGGCTCTAAGTGCAACGTGATCGAGGTCAGATCGGAAAACTCGGAACGGAGCTTCTTTTCCACCTGCTCGGAAGTCTGATGCGACTGGTCCAATGAAAACGAGCCGTCCATCCGCATGTCCGCCGACAAGGCCAGGCCGTTGGCCAACGGCGTCAAGATGATATTATGACAGTCGTTGACGCCGGGGAATGATTCCACGACGACTTTAATCCGGCCGCGCAGTTTGTTCAGGTCGGAAAAGTCATGCCGGTGATCGCCGCCGCCCGGTTTGCCGTACGGCTCGGTGTGGATGACCACCTTCACGATCCGCTTGTTGACCTGATGCAGTTTGCGGGAGACTTCGGACGCCCGCCGATGGGCCTCATCGAGCGTGATTTCCCCCGGCATCTCGATATGCATGGAGACGAACGGACCCTGATCGGTCTCGTTGATAATCAGATGGTGCAGGGAGAGGTTGAAGGACGAGACGACATAGCGGACGGTGTCGGCGATTTGCTCCGATTCGGCCGAGACGGGGGTGAGGGTGAAGGCGACATCAGTCAGGGGCAGACGGTCATGGAGAAGGTTTTTCAGCCGTTCGGCCAGGTCATCGGCCTTGCCGAAAGAAAGGGCGCGGTCGACCTTGAGTGTCATCTCGCCGAAGGTCATGCGGCCATCACTGCGGAGGCGAATCTTGTCGATACCCAAAATTTCCGGGAATTGCCGCAGGGTGGCGCGGATGGTATCCTCGGCGTCGGCGGGGGCGCGGTCCAGAAGGACATCGACCGAGCGTTTGCCGAGGCGGTAGGCGGTGTAGATGATGAACATCGAGACGAGGATGGAGGCCAGGGGGTCGGCGATGGGGAGGCCGAGTTTGACGGCGGCCAGGCCGACCAGGACGACGCAGGAGACATAGATGTCGGAGGAGAAATGGAGGGCATCGGCGGCCAGCGCCTGACTGCTGTATTTCTTGGCCACGCGGCGGAGGACCCGTACCCGGGTGGCATCGATTGAGATAGACATGATGATGACAAGGAAGGCCCAGATGTTGAGGTCGACGGGGTATTCGCCGGCGCGGAGGCGGTGGATGGCCTCATAGATGATGCCGCCGCAGGCGGTCAATAGAATGAGAATTTGAGCCAGGGCGGCGAGGGATTCGATTTTGCCGTGGCCATAGTGGTGGTCGAGGTCGGCCGGTTTGTCGGAGAAGCGGACGGCGAAGAAGGTGATGATGGAAGCGCCCATATCCAGAAGCGAATGAACGGCGTCGGTCAAGATGGCCAGGGAGCCGGTCATCAGGCCGACCACGGTTTTCCCGGTGATCAGGAAGAGGGCCGCGAGGATGGAGAAGAAGGCGGCGGATTGTTTTTCTTTGGCGGCGTCCATTGCAATAAATTCCGAGCGGGGGTTGGCCCGGTCGGAACTGGGGGGTAATGTACAACATAAGGGCCGGAACCGCAATCATTTCCTCGATTGGGCGGATTCGTGGCCGGCGGGGGAGGGGTCAGACCGGTTCGG
>JAAZOE010000097.1 GCA_012797915.1 Candidatus Zixiibacteriota bacterium
CGAGGCCAGCGCCACGATCGCGGCCACGGCGAAAATCAGCATTTCCATCAGGCGGCTATCCTCATTGCCATCTCAATTCTGCCTCCGCACCCGCCGGTGGATGGTCTTGTACGGTTTGTCCTTGCGGGGGTGCTTCACCAGCAGGTCTTCCTTGGTATAGATGAACTTGTCCCGGTGGTCGGAAGCCAGTTCATACTCATGCCCCAGGAAAATCGCCTCCTCCGGGCAGGCCTCTTCGCAGAAGCCGCAGAAGATGCACCGGATCATGTTTATCTCGTAGACGGCGGCGTACCGTTCGCCCCGTTCGTTCTCGGCCGGTTCCATGTAGATGGCGTCGGCCGGACAGGCGGCCGCGCACAGGCCGCAGCAGACGCATCGTTCGGTGCCGTCATCGTATCGTTCCAGGTAGTGCAGGCCGCGATACCGGTGAGCCATTTCCGATTTGACGTACGGATATTTCTTCGTCACCGGTTTCTTGAACAGGTACCGGATGACGGTATACAGCCCCACGGGGAGGGCCACCACCGTCGTTTTAATTATGTCCCACAGGTTTCGCCACATAACATCACACGATATACATGACAATTCCCGTTACCAGCACGTTGGCCAGCGCCAGCGGGAACAGAACTTTCCATCCCAAATCCATCAGTTGGTCATACCGCAGGCGCGGAAATGTCGCCCGGAACCAGATATACATGATCATGAAGGCGATCACCTTGGCGATCAGCCACCACGGTCCCGGCAGGAACGGGCCGTTCCAGCCGCCGAAAAAGACGGTCGCGGCCACGGCCGAGACCGACAGCATGTTGGCGTACTCGCCGATCATGAACATCGAGAACCGCATCGAGGAATACTCGGTGTGGTAACCGGCCACCAGCTCCGATTCGGCCTCGGGTAGATCGAAGGGGGCGCGGTTGGTTTCGGCGACGGCGCAAATCCAGAAGATCAGGAAGGCCAGCGGATTGCGGAACACGAACCAGCGCAGGACAGTCGACTGCTGGGCCACCATCTCGTTGAGCGACAACGTCCCGGCAATCATGAGAATCGGCACCAGCGACAAGCCGTAGGCCACTTCGTACGAAATCATCTGGGCCGAACTGCGGATGCCGCCCAGAAGCGAATACTTGGAGCCGGAGGACCATCCGGCGATAGCCACGCCATACACGCCCAGCGAGGTCGTCGCCAGGATAAAGAGGATGCCGATGTTCAGGTCGGAGACGGTCAGCGGAATCTCACGGCCGAACAGGGTAATGGCCGCGCCGATCGGAATGACCGCAAACGACAGGAAACCAGGGATGAACGCGATCATCGGAGCGACAGTCAGGAAAATCCTTTCCCCCCGGCTGGGGACGACATCTTCCTTGAAAATCAGTTTGATGCCGTCGGCGATCGGCTGAAACAGGCCGAACGGCCCGACGTAGGTCGGTCCCATCCGGTTCTGGAAATGACCCAGCAGTTTCCGTTCCAGCCAGGTGGCATAGGCACAGCCGGTGATAACCGCCAGGAAGACGACGGCCACCTTGAGGACGATGAGAATGAGAGAGGTCAGATCAGCCATGCCTATTCATCCAGTCTTTCGATTTTCACCCATCCGCCGCCGTCGCGGCTGACCAGCGTGTTGACCTCAACCGCCGCAAAATTGTTGGGAATGAAAACCACGTCCCCATCGAACTGTTCCGAAATCCTGACCGGCAGCACCAGCCGGCCGGTGGTCGATTCCACCCGCACCAGGGCGGCCTCATCCACGCCGAGGCGGGCGGCCAACGACGGCGACAGTTCCACGTACGGTTCTCTGGTAAACCGAATGAGTGAAGGACAGTGCTCGGTCAGGTATCCGACATGATGCAGATCGTTGCCGACCAGCAGGCGGTACGGGTACCCCTCATGTCCGACCGGCGGCGCCGGTTTGACGTCGTAGAATTTATCCATCACCCGCGGCCGACGCACCCACGACGAGACCAGCCGTTCGGTTTCGTTTCTCAGGGCCGCGTCGTCGCCGGCCAGCGGTTCGCCCATCGTCTCGGCGATCTCGCGGATGATCTCGAGGCCGGTCTTGATTTCCGCTTTGGGGGGAAGTGCCCGTTGGAAGCGCTGCTGCCGTCCTTCCAAGTTGACGAACGATCCGTCCTGCTCCGCCCATCCGGCCAGCGGGAAGACGACATCGGCCTTGGCGGTGGTGGCCGTCTCGAACAGGTCGGCCACGACCAGAAAGTCGAGCTTGTCCAGAGCCGCGTTCACGAACGGGCCATCGGGATACCGCATGGCGGGGTTGGCGCCCAAGATCATGACGGCGTCGATTTCCTCGTCGAGGATGGCCCGGAATATCTGTGAGGTATTCAGACCGGTCGAATCCGGGATCGGTTCCTTCCACGCCTCGGCCAGCCGCCCGGCCAGATCGGCCGACAACGCCGGCCGCAAGCCGACCCGCTCGGCCCCGATGGAGTCGGCGTGCGACGCCAGGATGATCGCCTTGCCGTCCGGGACTCCCAGCAGATTGGCCAGGTTGTAGAGGGCGTTGCCGATCTGATAGCGCTGAGTGGAGGCGGTCAGATAATCGCCGGCGAGGATAAACGGATTCTGCGCCGAAGCCAGTTGCCGGGCCAGAGAGCTGATTCGTTCGACCTCGATCCCGCAGATGCCGGCCGCCTCGGTCAGCGAGCTCGGAGAGAGGCGGGACTGCAATTCCATCGCCCGGCCGTCGGGGCAATTCTTGTATAATCTCTGATCGATGAGGGCGTGCAACAAAGCCACGACAAACGCCGTTTCGGTATCGGGGCGATAGATCAACTCGTCGACTGAGATATCGGCCGACTTCGTTTCCACCGGGTTGGCGGTAAACAGCCTGGCCTTGCTCTTTCGCACCGCCTTCCGCAGGCGCAGGTTGACGATGGGATGTTCCTTGATGAAATTGGAGGCGAAGACCAGCGCGGCATCCGCTTGCTCCAATTCGGCAATCTGGAACGGCGCGGTATACAGACAGTTATACGCCTCGGTGATCTCACCATCCTTGAGGTCGATATAATCGAGACGGTAGTCGACGGAGTTGGACCGCAGGACCGTCCGGAAGAACCGGTTGAAGAGAGCCATCGTTTCGGCCGACTGGTTTCCGCCGGACAACCCGGCGATGCAGACCGATCCCTTCTTGTCCCGGATATCGCGGAATCGACGGGCGACCAGCTCCAGCGCCTCCGCCCAAGTCGCCGCCACCTGCCGGCCCTGCCGCTTGATCAGCGGCGACATCAACCGGTCGGGGGAATCTATGAACTGATATCCGTACCGGGCCAGGTCGCAGATCCATCCCTCGTCGACGGCATCGTTGCGGCGGGAGGTGGCCCGGAAAATTCGTCGGTGATCGTACCACAGTTTGATATTCTGGCCGTCGGCGTCATGCGGGGAAATCGAATCGGCCTGCTTGGTCAACCAGACCCGCACCTTGTAGCGCCAGTCGGTGTTGGTCAACGCCCCGACCGGGCAGATTTCCACCACGTTGCCGGAATAGATATTGTCGACCTGCTCGCCGGGCGCCGCATCGATGACGGTATGATTGGCCCGCTGGTAGGCGCCCAGATCGTATTCGCCCGCGATTTCCTTGTTGAACCGGACGCATTTGAAACAGGTGACGCAGCGGTTCATGTTGCGGATGATCTCCGGGCCGATCCGTTTGTCGTCGAAAGTCGTCTTGGTATGTTCGTCGATGATCCGCAGTTTCGGGAAGGCAAATCGCGACTTGTCGGTGCCGTACTTGAAGGTGATATCCTGCAGGTCGCACTCTCCCCCTTTATCGCAGGTGGGGCAATCCAGCGGGTGATTGAGCAGGAGGAATTCCAGCACCCCTTTCCGGGCGGCGACAATCCGGTCGCTGGTTGTCGAGACGACCATCCCTTGGGCGACCTCGGTGGCGCAGGACACGGCCGGCTTGGGCATCTTTTCGATATCGACCAGACACATGCGGCAGGCGCCGATCGAATCCAGCTTGGGATGCCAGCAGAAGGTCGGGATATCAATCCCGATGCTCTGAGCCGCCTCCAGGACGGTCGTCCCTTTGGGCACCGTGACCTGTCGGCCATCAATGGTCAAAGTGACTGTATTTCCGCCGTTTTCCGCCATACCGCTCACGCCAAAGGATAACTGGTCTTCACCAGACAGGTCTTGTGTTCTATATGGTACTCGAACTCGTTTCGGAACAGTTTGATGATCGATTCGGTCGGCATCACCGCCGCATCCCCCAACGGACAGATGGTCCGCCCCATGATGTTGCCGCAGATATCCAGAATCAGGTCGATATCCCCGGGACGGCCGTTGCCGTCCTCGATTCGGTTGATCAACTGCTTCAGCCAGGCCGTCCCCTCGCGACAGGGGGTGCATTTGCCGCACGATTCGTGTTGATAAAAGTTGATCAGCTTCATCGCCGTCCAGACCATGCAGGCGCCGTCGTCGATGACGATGATCGCGCCGGAGCCGAGCATCGACCCGGCCTGCGCGACCGATTCGAAATCGAGCGGGGTATCGATCTGATGCGGCAGCAGCAGCGGCGTGGACGAACCGCCGGGGATGATCGCCTTCAGGGTCCGGCCATCGGGCACCCCGCCGCCGAGTTCGTTGATGATATATGACAACGGCGTGCCGAGGTCGACCTCGTAGTTGCCCGGCCGCTTGATGTTGCCCGACAGCGAGAAAATCTTGGTGCCGGGAGACTTTTCCGTGCCGTGGGAACGGAACCAATCAACGCCGCGGTTGACGATCAGGGGGACGTTGGCCAGTGTCTCGACGTTGTTGACCACGGTCGGACAGCCGTACAACCCCTCGATCGCCGGAAACGGCGGCCGAATCCGCGACAGACCGCGGTCCCCTTCGAGGGACGACAGCAGGGCCGTTTCCTCGCCGCAGATATACGCCCCGCCGCCGGTGTGGACGACCAGGTCGAGATCGTACCCGGAGCCGAGGATGTTTTTGCCGAGGTACCCTCGGGCGTAGGCCTCCTCGACCGCCTGTTCCATCCGCGCCGCCGGGAAGACGAATTCCCCCCGGATATAGATGAAGGCCTGATGCGCCTGGATGGCGTAGGCGGCGATGATGATCCCCTCGACCACCAGATGCGGGTCGCTTTCCATCAGCACCCGGTCCTTGCAGGTTCCCGGCTCGGATTCATCGGCGTTGCAGCAGAGATATTTCGGTTTGGGAGAGGTTTTGGGGACGAAACTCCATTTCATTCCGGCCGGGAAACCGGCCCCTCCCCGCCCGCGCAACCCGGATTTCTTGATCAGGTCGATGACGTCGTCCGGTTTGTACTCGCGGAGGATTTTCGGCAACGCCTGGTATCCGCCGGCGGCGAGATACGTCTCTATCCGATGCTGCTGAGGATTATCGACATGGGCGAACAGGACCTTTTCCATCAGCCACCGTCCTGTCCGGCTTCGGTCCGCAGTTGGGCGATGATCTCATCGACCCGGGCGCGGGTCAGATTTTCGTAGTAGGTGTCATTGATCTGCATCATCGGCGCGGCCGAACACCCTCCCAGACATTCCACCGAAATGAGCGTAAACAGCTTGTCGGATGTGGTCTCGCCCAGCGCGATGCCGAGTTTCGATTCGATATAGGCGATCAGGTTGTCGGCCCCGCGCAGGGAGCAGGAAATATTGTGGCACACCTGGATCAGGTATCGGCCGACTTCGTGTTTGGGGAACATGGTGTAGAACGAGGCCGCCTCGGCGATCTCGATATACGGCACGTCCATCACCCGGGCGATCTCCCGGTAAATGGCCGGGTTGAGATGCCCCACCTGCCGATAGGCGGCGGTCAGGGCCGGAAGAATCGCCGACCGGCGGGTCGGATAGCGGTCCATGCGGGCCTTGATCTGACGGATGGTGTCGCCGCTCAAAATCATCGATCCACCTCGCCCAGAACAATATCGATGGAGCCGATGCAGGCGATGACGTCGGCCACCAGACCGCCGATCACCATCGGGTTCAGCGCCTGCAGATTGATAAACGACGGCGGCCGAACCCGCATTCGATACGGTTTCGTCCCGCCGTCGGAGACGATATAGTACCCCAGCTCGCCCTTGGGGGATTCGATGGCCTGATAATACGACCCGGCCGGGACTTTGAACCCTTCGGTGTAAATCTTGAAATGGAAGATCAACGCTTCCATCTTGGTCAGCACGTCCGGTTTCGGCGGCGGCACCACGCCGGGGACATCGGCCCTGTACGGCCCCTCCGGCATCCCCTCCATCGCCTGTTTCATGATTTTCAGCGACTGGCGCATTTCTTCCATCCGCACCAGATACCGGTCGTAACAGTCGCCGTTGACCCCGATCGGGATGTCGAAATCGAATTTTTCGTACCCGGAATACGGGTGGGCCTTGCGCAGGTCGAATTTGACGCCGGTGGAACGGAGTAAGGGGCCGGTCACAGAAAGGTCCAAGGCCTGCTGAGCGGTCAGCTTTCCCACCCCGGTAAGCCGTTTGATCCAGATGCGGTTGTTGGACAGCAGATCTTCATATTCTTTCATCTTCTGCGGCAGGACGGTCAGGATCTTTTTGATCTTGCCATCCAGATCCGGCGGCAAATCATCGGCCAGACCGCCGACTCGGAAATAGGTTGACATCATCCGCTGGCCGGAGACCGCTTCGTACACGTCAAGAAGCATCTCTCGTTCGCGGAACGCATACAGCACCATCGACATCGCTCCAATATCCAGCGCATGCGTCCCCAGCCAGACCAGATGGCTGTTTAGGCGGGTTAGTTCGGTCAGCAGCACGCGGGCGAATTTGACCTTCTCCGGAACTTCTATCCCCAGCATCTTTTCCACCGTCAGGACATACCCCAGATTGTTGGACATCGGAGCCAGGTAGTCCATCCGGTCGGTCATCGGGATGACCTTGTAATACAGCTTGTCTTCGGCGGTCTTTTCGATCCCGGTATGGAGATATCCCAGATGCGGGGTGGCCCGCAGGACTGTCTCGCCGTCCAGTTCCAGCACCACCCGCAAGACGCCGTGGGTGGCCGGGTGCTGCGGCCCCAGATTGAGAGTCATGGTCCGGGTGGCGGGACTCATTTGATGATCTCCGGCGGCAAGTCCTTGTTGTGGCTGAAGTGCGGTGCCTCGTAAGTCAACGGGAAATCTTTCCGATGCGGCCAACCGTCCAAGTCTTCGGGCGTGATAATCCGCCGCAAGTCGGGACGCCCCTCGAAAACGACCCCCAGCATGTCATAGACTTCGCGCTCCAGCCAATCGGCGCCGGGATAGACCGGCTGGATCGATCGGATGGCGGGAGTGTCGGCATCGGGGATGGTTGTCCGGATGAGCACCCGGAAGTCGCCGTCGATCTTGTAGAAGTTATAGACCAGCTCGAAACGCATGTCGGGGCATCTGATCCAATCGACGCCGCAGATATCGGCCAGCAGATCGAACCCGGTCCGCGGATCTTCTTTCATGAACTCGGCCAGGTCGAAAATGATATCGGTTTTGACGAAAATGGACAGTTGATCGGCGACCTTGTCGTGGCCGGTGATGCCGTCGCCGAACTGCTCGCGCAGGGCGCCGACCAGCGCCTCTTCCTTTGGGGTCAAAGCCGTCTGTTTCATATCGTCACGCTGCCTAAACGGCCGATCACGGCCGATCCGATTCCCGGTCGGGCCGCGGTCCTTTAATCGATTCATTTTCGATTTTCTTCTGCAATCGCACGATTCCGTCAATCAGCTGTTCCGGACGGGGCGGGCATCCGGGGATATAAATATCCACCGGGATGATCCGATCCACCCCCTGCAGGATGGCGTAGTTGTTGAATATCCCCCCACAGGAGGCGCAGGCCCCCATCGAGATGACCCATTTCGGATTGGGCATCTGGTCGTACAGCCGCTTCACCACCGGGGCCATCTTGTTCGAAACCCGTCCGGAGACGATCATCAGGTCCGCTTGACGGGGGGAGGGCCGGGTGACCTCCATGCCGAACCGGGCCAGGTCGAAATGGGAGGCAAAAGTTGAAATCATCTCGATCGCACAGCAGGCCAGCCCGAAACCGAACGGCCAGAGCGACGACTTACGCGACCAGTTGACGATATAGTCGACCGTCGTCAGGATGACCGAATCGGGGATTTTTTCCTCTAATCCCATTTCAAGGCTCCGGCGCGGAGGATGTAGATGTACCCCACCAGCAGGATGGCGATGAAAACGACCATTTCGATCAACCCGAACAAGGCCAACTCGTCGTAGATGACCGCCCAGGGGTAGAGGAAGACCACTTCGATATCGAAAATGATGAACAGGATGGCGACCATGTAAAACTTGACCGAAAACCGTTCCCGGGTGTCGCCGACCGGGATGGAGCCGCTTTCATACGGTTCTCCTTTGACCTCCGATCGGGTCCGTCGCCCGAAAAAGACCGACAAGCCCCACATGGCCAGCGCGGTCGCGGCGACCAGGGCGATCAAAATGATTATGGGAAAATAGGTCTCAAACATCCCTATCTCGAAATCCTGCCGGTTTTTATGTTACTATCAATACGAACCGCAGTCAATAACAATTTGCCCCTTTCCAATCGGGGATTCGCCGGCTTGCTTGCGGTCAATCGCATGACCCCGGCGGTTAATTTCCGCCGGTCACACGAATATGGTTGGAGAAGATCCACCCCTTGCGCCCCCGGTAGACCTCCACGCGGTAGACTCCGGCGGACGAAAGAGGAAATGTCCGCTCTTTTCCGGTTTCCTCGGCAAGCAGTCTCCCATTGCCGATCAAGCGAATCCGGCCCGGAATCGGAAGGGAAACGACCGCGCGGGTTCCGCCGTCGAGTGGAACCTCTCCCCCGATCATGGCTTTGGCGCCGTGCGATTCGATTTCGAACCGGAATTCGGCGGCATCCCCCCAGCGATAATTGGAGACGAATATCCGGCAGTCCCGAATGGCCGTGTAAATCTGGTTTTTGGCGAGGGCGAAATCGCGCGAAAAAGGTTCCGGCAGAATCAAGTGGGTGCGAAGCGTTTTAAACTGGACCTTGTAGGGGAAAATGGTCAGGCGAAGCAGTCCCGCCCGGTACCGGAAGCCATGGGCATCGACCCCGGCCACGCCGGCCACCCGGCGGGTCCGGCTGAGGTCATCCCAGGTGCGTAAAATCCGGTCGGTCGGAGAGATGAGGAATTTTCGCGGGGAAAGAACCATCCGGATTTGGTTGTAGGCTTTCAGGTTTTCCATCCATTCCGACATCTGATTCCAGATTTCCAGGCCGTCGAATCCCGTTACGTTCCAGTCGGTCCAGGGATAAGAACGGAACCGGGCCTCCCGTCCTCTGATTTCGTCCGGGTGAGCCAAGATTCCCAGCGCTCCGCGGGCATGAGCCGCGGCGACGTATTCGGCGGCGGTCATCGACTCCGGATAGACCTCGTCGCCGTCGAAAATCAGGTAATGGTTGCAGTCGTCACGGTCATTGTGCTCGTATCCGATCAGCGCCAGCAGGCCGCCGTAGAACCGCTCCTTCCCTTCATGAAGGGATTTCAGGGTCATATGATCGGAAAAAAGCAGGAAATCCAGCCCCAGTTCGCCTCCGACCGCCGCCACTTCCTCGTGCGATTTGGTGCCGTCGGAGTCGGTCGTGTGGACATGGATGACCCCGGTCAGGATGGTCTGGCCGTCCCGTTCGATCATCGACCCGCCCCATTGTCTCCGGTCGTAACCACCGCCGCCCAGTAGTATTTCCGGTAGATGATTGTTTCGATTTTCCCCCAGGGAGCCAGAACCGTATCGAGTTCCTCGCGGCTGAAATAGTTTTTCAGGATAGTGTACTGCTCGCCGTTTTCCAGCCGTCGCTTTTTGTAGGTGTTGATTCGCGCGACGTCCCAAAGGACTTCCGTCGTCGCCTCGGTGACCGGGTTGTTGTCGCAGAGGAATATCGGCGATCCGGGCACGACCAGGCGACAGGTGATCCCGGCCAGGTGCGGAATATCCTGGCGACGGACATGGGACAGGACGAAGGTGGCCAGGAGGCCATCACCGCCGCAGGAGCCGAAAGGAAGGTGGAACATGTCGCCCCGGACAAACCGCACGGGGCACAGGTATTTTTTGTGCGACGCGATTTCCAGCGTGGCCGGGTTGATATCGACTCCCAGGATGCTTTGGGCGGCGCCGGATACCACCTGGGTCCAGAACCCGGTGCCGCAGGCCAGATCGAGAACCCGGCGGCCGGCCAGGGTCCTTAGAGAAAGGGCATACAAGGCGGCCAGTTCGGACTGACGGGCCGGGTCATCCCGAAGGTATATCCGGTCGTACTCGGCCGCCCGTTTCTGGTAGTACTCGATGGTCTGATCGTCGTTTGTCACGATAATTTCTTCTCCGGCACCTTGCGAAAGATAAACAGCCCGACCGCCATCATGGCCGCCAGGGAAAGGATGGCCAGACGGTACGGCAATTTTATGGCTGATACGGCGTCCAGCCCCAGGAGATCGACCGCGATTTTCCCGGCCGTCCGTTCCGGCGAAAACAGATAGACGACCGCCCCCCAAAGAAGCGGCCCACCGACCGCCGCCGCCCGGCCCGAAAGGGAAAACAGTCCAAAGAATTCCCCGAGTTTTTCCGGCGGAGACAACTGCATCAGAAGCGGCCGTCCGACCGCCCAGACTCCTCCGAGCAACACGCCGACAATCGGTCCCAACATCCAAAAAAGAACCGGCAGGCTGTTGAACGCGAACAGGATCAGGATGATGATCCAGCCCAGGACGATGCCGAACAGGACCCGTTTCGGCGGGTACCTGTCGGCCAGCCGACCCAATGGATAGGATCCCAGCATGGCACAGACGGTGGAGATGATGAAAAATACCGTCCTGTCATCCGTCCCCATCGCCATTACCCGCTCGGTATAGACGGCCATGAAAATGATCACGGTCGCGATGGCATCCTCGAAGAACCAGTCGGCGACCAGAAACCTCAGCAGACCGGGATATTTCTCGGTCGCCTTGATCGATCGCCAGATATCGGCGTAGGCGGCCTTCATCCCGGCGGCATGGGAAGGCGTCGATCCGTTTGCCCTGACCGGGGCCGCGACCGTTCTCTCGCGGACATAGAAGAAGATCGGGATGGAAAAGAGGGCGAAATACCCGGCGGTCGGGAGAAAGGCCGCCGCCTTGCCTCCCGCGGTGAAAAAGGGGATTTCCAGCCCAAACAGGTTGCCGGTGACGAACGGAAGCACCAGAACCATCCCGACCACCGACCCGGTGTATCCCAGGGCCACCCCGAACCCGGAGACCTTGCCGACGTTTTCCGGTTGGGCCACCGAAGCCAGCAGGGCGTTGTAGAAGACGATGCCGCCTTCATAGAAGAAATTCGACAGGGCGAACAGAACCAATATCAGGCCGATCATCGACGGAGGCAACAGGGCGAATCCGGCCACCGACAGCACTGCCCCGAGCGTGAATATCAAGAGGTAGTGAAGCTTTCGTTTCCCTCCGGAGGGATTATCGGAAAGGTACCCCAGGGCGGGCATGAGGATCGCGGCCAGAAGCATCGACCCGGCGAAGGCCAGCGAATAATGGATGTCGGCGTACCCGAGGTCGATGACCAGCCACCCGGCGAAATAGAGCGACAGGATATTCATGGAGTAGATCGTGTTGGCGAAATCGTAGAGCGCCCACGCGATGACATCCCGCCGCCAAATGACCCGCTTGCCGTCCATCGGGTTCCAAGATACGACATTGGGGGCGTTTCCACAAGCGGCCCGGTTTGAGGCGACGTTGGAGCCGTCGGCAATCGCTCCCGGGCGACCGGCCGCACCCCGATAATTTATTGACAGATTTTGGATTGCCGCATATCTTATGGGTATGCGGGGGGCTTCAGGGGGCAACTCCGCAAGAATTCTCTCAACCTCAAGGAGGTCATCGTGGTTTATCTGATTGACCCCATGGATCCGATTCTGGGCGGATGCACCGCAAAGGTTTCGTGCCATCCGAAATTCTACCCGCTGTATGGGATCCCTCCCAAAGTCTGATCCATGACCTTGCCCGGGCGGCGCGGCCGAAGGATTTTTCTGCCGCCCGCCCGGCGATATTGTATATCCCTCGACAGGACGCATCCGGCATCAATATGTATTGACCGCCTAACCCCTCAAAGGTATCTTATGGCCGTGCGGGGGGGCCGAACCAGGGCATCTCCGCACAAATCATTTCAACCCCAAGGAGGTTCGTCGTGATCTATCTGATCAAACCGTTGGATCCGACTCTGGGCACGTGCTTCACCAATAATCCGTGCATCCACAGGTTCCATCTGCAGTGGGAGAGTACCCCCAAAGTCTGATCCATGACCTTGTCCGGGCGGCGCGGCGGCAGGCGAAGTCGTCATCACCCGCCGCCCGGCAAGGACTCGTATCCTTCTCGGAAATATATCCAGACCACCTGTCGAGATGGTGTTTATTTTATGGCGATCGATTTGCAGGAATGTTTGAGGGGAATCGTCTCAGACAAGATCACCTAAACCCACCCGGTGGGTGGGGTACCGGGTTTATGGATGCACGCTAACTTTTGATGATTTAAATGTCTTCGGATACCCATAAATTGTAAACGGTGACCATCCTGTCGTCAAACTTATAGTAAACCTCGATCGGTGGCGCATCAGGCAACTTATTAGTGACGTAAAAATGGACGCATTGAACCTGTTTACCGTTATGGGCGCTGACTTTAAGAAACTCATAAATACCTTGGAGGATTTGGCGAAAGCGGGGAATTTGTTGTTCCAATGCCTTTATATCATCATTTGCGTCTTTAGTAAATTCGACACTACGGTAGACGAAATCATTATTGAAGACCATGGCGTTTACAAATTTCCTCCGCCCTTCGGCGTCGTTGCTCAGTAATCACAATATCATTGGGATCGCGAATAAAAACAGTCTCGTACGGGATTTCTTCCCGCTCTCGGACCAATTGCCACCCGATGAAAGTATGTGACAATTCGCTTACTGCTTCGGCATCCTTATCCTTGAGGGCTTCAATAACCTCATCTACCAAGGAAATCTCGAATCCATCGAATAAGGAAAGATCTGGTTCCCTAAGAGGGATTAGTCGTTTCTGAATACGCGCAAAAACGGGACGTTCCTGCTCAATTACAGCACCCGCACCCTTCAATTCTTCAACAGCCGGTATTAATCGTTTCGGAGCCGGTCCGAAAGGCAGCTTAAAATACGTTTCACCAGTAATCGATTTCCCGCGTCTGGCATAAGCAACAAAATCGGCAAAGAAAAGAATCTTGTTTAATTTGACAGCGCCAAAACGCGGATGGTCCTGGCATTTCTGGCAAATATAGATGATAATCTCTTTAAGGCGCGCCTGCTCATCACCTGCGGCGCCCGGAACAGGGACTGGCCTCATTCGTAATCACCTCCTCTGTATTTCAAGATATTAACCCGTGCTTACCGGTTGTCAACAACTAATATACACACCTTTCGCCAAAAACGTTTATGTTTTTGGCTTTTCGTGACTTTCCGATATCACAAATTTCCCGATTTCAAGCCAAAACTAGCCATTCCTATTCCACGGCGGCGAAGGCGGGGCTGAGGTAGTCGATCAGGTCGCCGGCGATCAGCGAACGGGGATGGATATCCTCGACGGCCAAATCACCGGCCAGGCCATGCAGGAATATTCCGGCAATCGCCGCCTCCAAAGGCGACAACGACTGTCCCAAGAGCGCGACGATCACGCCGGTCAGGACATCTCCCGATCCGCCGGTGGCCATCCCCCAGTTACCGGTGGGATTGAGGAAAACTTCCCCTTCCGGTGATGCGACCAGAGTCGGCGACCCCTTCAGAACAATCACGCTCTGATACTTGCGGGCGTATTCGGCCACCAATTCGAAATTATTAATCGGGTTATCATCATGCGTCACCCCGGTCAGCCGCGCGAATTCCCCCGGATGCGGCGTTAATACCAGCGGCCCATGTTCGGATAGAAGCGGCGAATCATCGCCGGATAACGGATACAACCCATCGGCATCGATTACCGCCGGGATGTCCAATTCGGCGATTAACCGCCGTATCAGTTCGCCGGTCTCATGATGCCGTCCCAGGCCGGGACCGATGGCGGCGGCATCGCGGTCTTTGAAATAGCGGCGAATCTGTCCCCGCGCCCGAAGCGACAGCACCGAACGATGTTTGAGTTCCGGCAAGGGGGCGGTCATCACCTCGGTTAGCTTGATTTCGAGAATCGGGTTGAGCGATTGCGGTACGCCGACTGTCACTAGCCCGGCGCCGGAACGAGCGGCGGCCAGACCGGCCAGGGTCGCGGCGCCGGTGAGGCCGGGCGATCCGGCAACAATGAAAACTTTCCCGAAATCCCCTTTGTGCGCATCGGCCGGAGGGGGCGGCAGAAGAAAGGCGACCATGTCGCCGGTGATGAGATTGCCTCTGATATTGAACGAGGCGACGACATCATCCGGGATGCCGATAGGAATCACCGCCACCGTCCCGGCCAGTTCCCGTCCGGGAGAGACGAACAGCCCCGGCTTGGGAAGCGCCAGCGACAGAGTATAATCGGCTTTGACCACGGCGCCTTCGACCTGTCCCGTGGAAACATCCAATCCCGAGGGAGCATCGACGGCAACGACCATCCTGCCGGCCCGGTCGATTTGTTTGATTACCGCCTCGGCGATTCCGTTGGGGGCGCCGGAAAAACCGGTCCCGAAGATGGCATCGATGATGACATCATACTCGGAAAAATCAGGCAGATGCGACTCATCGATAATCTGGTTGACCCGATGTCCCGCCTGCCGGACGCGATCATAGTTGATCCGACAGTCGTCCGACAGCTTGTCATCGCTTCCGGCCAGGAAGAAAGCGACCTCGCGGCCGTCCTCCGCCAGATACCGCCCGATGACGAAGCCGTCGCCGCCGTTGTTGCCGCGTCCGCAGACGACGGCAATGCGCGGCTTCTCGAACGCCAGCAGCAAATTATCCCTGATATAAAGAAAAATCCCCCGCCCGGCGTTTTCCATGAGGTCGAGCGAGGGGATTTTGACGTCGTTGATGGCGCGGGCGTCGATCGCCCGCATCTGTTCGGCGGTTACCAGTTTCATGAGCGTTGTTTCTTCGGCTCCAGGGCAAACCGGATCACATCGTAGGCGTCATCGAAAAACTTAAACGTCATCGCCTTCTTAATCTCCGGCGGAATATCCACCATATCCTTCTTGTTATCCATCGGGAGAACGACCGTTTTGATTCCGTGGCGGTAGGCCGCCAGGACCTTCTCCTTCAGGCCGCCGATGGCCATCACCTGCCCGCGAAGGGTGATTTCGCCGGTCATGGCGATCTTGTCTTTCACCCGGCGGCCGGTGGCCAGCGAAGCCAGCGCTACGGCCATGGTGATCCCGGCCG
>JAAZOE010000014.1 GCA_012797915.1 Candidatus Zixiibacteriota bacterium
CACCCGAATACCAATAACAGGGTGCAACAGACACCGAACAACATGAAAAGCTTTTTCATGTGTGCTTCCTCCTGGATGGAATTGAAGGGTGATAGGTGAGATACAGCGTTGGCGCTTCTGTATTTGCAGAATACATTTGTCCAACCCGAATCAGCTCCCTGTGGATAACATAGTCGATTTTTTACCCCACGCATGGTTTTTTTCCGGGGCCGGATGCGATTTTCAACTACGGCAAGGAAAGACGCGGTTACTTGATTATCAGCAACTTGCCCAATTGATTGCCGAGTGCGGAAGACACCGACCAGATATACAGCCCGGTGGTCACCGCCTGCGTGTTCCGGGAGATGAGATTCCAGGTCTCATGCATCGCCTCGGGTCCTCCCTCGGGATAATAATGGTCGATCTGCTGAACCAGATCGCCGCTGACGGTGTAGATGCGGATCGTGCAGACCCTCGGCAGATTGGCGAAATGAATCGCTCGCGACCGTTCCGCCGACCGGGTCCGGTCGCGGTTCTCGTATCCGGCCCGCGCATACCCGCCGTCAATTCGGTACGGATTGGGATACACATAGACACCCAAGGCGTCCCGTTCGACGTTATCGGCCCCCGTCAGGGGATAGGCAAAGGTGGCATTGGTCATCACCGATGATTCCAGGGCGGTGAGGAAATACGATCGGCTGCCGTAGTCGAAGGCGGTCACCGCAACATAGAGTGGTCGCGACGGCTGCAGGTTGTCGATGATGTATTCGTATTCATACCAGCGATGATACCCTTCGGCGGTCGTATCGCCGGGATCGGCCAAGTCCGCCTCCGGATAGACCCGATGAATCCCATAGGGATTGGTCAGATCCGATTGGTTCCAGTCCTGGGCGACAAAATAGGTATAGACCGTGTCCGGGTTGCGGGGATCATCCGGGGCCAGGGGCGAGGCGGCCGTATACAACCCCGGGTCGAAATCCCTCCCATAAATAAACTGCAAGGTATCATATGTCATCGGCGCCGGAGAAATATCCCATCGCTGGAAGAGACTATTCCATTGGTACCGGTTGTAATCCCGCTTGTCATACGTGGCCACGAGGACAAAATCGGAGGGCCGGTTATCCTCGGCAAAGTAGACCTTGTACCCCTCGAAATCGACCGTCTTGGAAAAAACGTCGATCGCCGTCTCGGTCACCTGCCCATTCCAGCGCAGGATCAGCTTGCCGTATTCGGTGAGAACCTTCAGCGGCGGCGACGGCGGCGGGGCAGCGCCGCGGAAATCGGGCACGCCGTCCCCCCGGTAATACGCATAGGTCGAATCGGTCCCCTCGGGGTTGACAAACCAGCGGGCCAGCCCGGCGCTGTCGTCGCCGTCGGTATCATACCCCGGATTGTCATAAATCCAATCGGCCCACATGGAATTGAGGCCCAGGTCGCTGAAATTGAGCTGTTTCTGATAGGCGCTGGGAGCCAGGGGATCGAAAATATCCTCGAACGCCCGCGGATCATGGTGGAAATTCTCCCCGCCGATATACGACAGCGTCACCGGGAGTATGGAATCGGGCGGCAGGTCGAACGGCCCGAAACTGAGCAGGTAAATCGAGTTTTGTCCCCGGGCATAATCCTCGGCGTCCCGGGCGGGATTCATCCAGCCATCGGCGGTGTGCGGCACCGCGGCCTCCAGCTGATCGTAGTCGGTCTCCGGCGTGCTGAGAACGTAGTATTTGTTCCGGTCGCCGATCGGCGAACCCATCGTGGGACCGAAACTCCGGAACGGTTTGTCGGCAGTCACCTGCCGGGGACCCCAGTCGTTGTTGGTCGAATAATCGGTCACCCACCAGTTGAATGAATAGCGAAGGCTGTCCGAAGGGGTCCGGATGACCCGCGTGGCGGCCACATTCGTACAGGAGGAAAAATCATACACTCCGCCGGTGATATTCGGGTCGCCGTTGTTGTCGGCGGTCCAGGCCACCCGGATGGTATCTTCGTATCCCGGCCAGATCGGCGAGGGGATGACCTCCTTGTAGCCGCAGATGTCATCCAGCCAGCTTCCGCCGCCTCCCTCCTGCGAGATATGATAGACATCGGCATCGACCAGAATGCCGATGTAGAGCTTCTTGAGCGGGAAGCGGCCGATGTTCTTGATTTTGTAATCGAGGAGGATGAAATCCTCGGCGTAGGGATAACTCCAGGCATAGCTGGACTGGGTGACATCGATGTTGAGCGGCTGGTGCGGCCGGTTGTCGACCGGGTCGATGCTCATGATCGATGAATTGGTCACGGTGTCGGTGTAATGGACGATGATATCCTCTTCCGACACCGCCTCCGGCGAATAGAACTGCGAAAACGGCTGGGTCGACCGGCGGATAATCCGTCCCGCCTCGCCGGCCTCCGGCCAGAATTCGACGATATAATCGGACAGGTAGAAATCCTCGGCCGCGGTCGACACCAGCGTATCGCGGCCGACCACCGCCCCGATCCAGAGGGCGCCGATCCAGAGGGTCTCGATATTGGAGTAGCGCGGGTATTCACAGGCCAGAACCTGCGTGCCGGTTTCGGGGTCGATCGGCGTGGTGGAAAAATATCCGGTTCCCCAGTAGCCGTTATTGGTAATGGCCAGCCCCATGCGGTTGATTTTGTGGACTTCGAGGTTGACATTGGGCAGGTCCCCGCTCGGTTTGGCCAGGATGGTCGGAATTTGGACCTGCTGGAAGGCAGGCCGGGCTGCCAGCCGGGGTGAAAGGGTCAGAAGAGCCAGAACGGCGATGACCCGAAGGTACGGCAACGGCCGAAAACGCGATATTCTCATGCTGTCCGAATATACACAATTTTCCTCCAATTTCCAAGCGGCCGCTTGGGCCGGTCCCGGGCGCGAAATGGGCGATCGGGATCGTACACGGCTGGAGATTATCAGTTGAATGATTGTCATTTTTCGCGGCCTTTTCATGATCGGCATTGACTTGCGGCAAAATGGGTTCGATTGGTTATTTTTGAGTCTCGATGCTTGAAGACCTCAAGGTTCCGCGCGGTGGATGGATCGTTGCCCGCAGGGTCATCCGCCTTCGGCGGACCCGTACCGGGAGGAACCCTGCGGGACAGGCATGCTCCTTCCCCTTGGGTGTCATTCCTGCGCCAAGGGGAACGGGACTGGAGCGAAGCCAACAAAGAGCCGATACGAAGCCATTTTGGAGATTCTATCACAGGCCGGCAAGTTGTTGCCTGTCGGTCGGATGCGGTGGCAATGCCGGGTGGGAATTGGGTTCGTTTGCTCATTTTTCGGGGGACCCGATTTTTCGCGGCGCATGGGGAGAGGTTGTCCCATAAGTTTTGGTTGTTTGGTGGGGATGGCGGGAGTAGACTGACGGTAATTCGGAGGAAGATGGAGATGGTCTACCGTCGCGAGGATGTCCGTCAGTTGGAGATTTCCTGTCCCCACGATGAAGTG
>JAAZOE010000098.1 GCA_012797915.1 Candidatus Zixiibacteriota bacterium
TGGCGCCATCCGGCTTGCCCCGCCGTCGCCCCATCCGGCGATCGTTCATCTGCCGGATGAACCGCCGGAATCCCCTTTTTTCCGTCCGGCCGGAACGCGTCGGGATTGGGAGGAACGGTTGATCCGGGCGTGCGAGGAGACTTTTCGGATGACTGCGGTCAGACTTCCGTTTTCCGCCGAAGAATTGACCGATATTGGCGCGGGGATGGATGGGTATAAAAACCTCGCCGGCGGGCAGGATTTGATTAAACAACCCGTGGATGTGAACAGTCTTAACAGCGAAGACACCGGAGAGTCGAAAGGACAAAAAACCTCTTGACTCGGGCCGGGAAATTATAGTATTATCGACAATTGTGGCGTCGGATAGACCGGCGTCGGCGGGGTGGGGAACCGTTCCGCCAGGGTGTGGAATCGAGAAAGGTTGGGTAACAAGGTTTGTTGAGCGATATCGGAGTTCGACAGGCTGTATCCCTCACATCAGTGCGAATGGAAGTCACAAACCCAGTGAGGAGGGTTCGGAAATGGTGAGCCGTGTGTTGAGGCCGGCGGTTTTCTTGGCCGCGGCGCTGATGATCATGCTTCTGGCGACGCAGGCGGCGTTCGGCGCCTCCGTGGGCCGTATCAAGGGCACGATCACCGACGCCAAGACCGGGGAACCGTTATTCGGGGTGTCTGTCCTGATCGAAGGGACCACCATGGGCGCAAAAACCGACTTGAATGGCAATTTCGTCATCCTGTCGGTGCCCCCGGGGACATACAATCTGAAGGTCACGCTCTTGTCGTATGAGGCGGTCGTCGTGCAGGATGTTCGGGTCGACACCGACCAGACCACGGAAAACAACATCCAGATGAAGTCGTCCGTCATCGAAACCGGCAAGGTGACCATCGTCAAAGGGCAACGCGGACCCATCGACATCAACCAGACCGGTACGGTCAATATCAGAACCCAGAAGGAAATCCAGACGGCGCCGGTGGCAACGGTGCAGGACCTGTTGACGCGGGAAACCGGGATCACGGTGGACGCACAGGGCGAACTGCACATCCGCGGCGGCCGTTCCGGTGAAGCCGTCTATCTGGTCGACGGGGTCGACTACTCCGACCCGCTGGGCGGCCGGGCGCCGGTGGATGCCGGTATCAACATCTCCTCCTCGGCGGTGCTGGAGCTGCAGGTGATCAAGGACGGTTTCGATCCGGAATACGGCGAGGCCCTCTCGGGCATCGTCAAGATCACCTCGCCGACCGGCTCCCCCGACCGGACGCGGATGAGCCTGCAGCTGTACACCGATGATTTCGGCAGCAAGAATCTCAACAAGTACTCCGAGAATTACGACCAGGGCGAATTTACCGTCTCCGGCCCGGATCCCCTGCTCACCAGCCGCATCCTGCCGGCCCTGGGGATCGATTACTTTTTGGACAAGGACTTCACCTACTGGCTGTTCGCGGACTTCCAGAAGACGGATACCCGGCTTCCCTATTCGCGGTATACGTCGCCGGCCACCGAGAAAAAATACTCGGGGATCAACCTCCTCGGCATCAACATCCCCGATCGGCAATACAACAAGTATAATTTCAACCTGACCCTGGCGTTCAATCCGACCTCCAACATGAACGCCAAACTGCTGTACAAGGGGATGCAGTCGAACGGGACGTCGTTCAGCTGGTTGTATCGCTACACCCCCTCCACGGCCCCGGTGTACTGGTACAACACCAACACCGTCTCCCTGCAGTTGAAGCAGGTGTTGTCCAAATCCTCGGACTACGAAATCAACCTGTCCTACTGGGGTTCGCGGTATACGCAGAAGCCGGGCGATCCGGACCATCCCGGCGAGGGGCTGGATCCGGATGATTTCCTGTTCATCGACCAGTATGAAACGTATGACGACGTGGATCACGACGGGACGTTCGATTCGTACGAACCGTTCATCAACATTTTCCCCGATTCGGTCAAGTACGGCAGCATCTATATTCCCCAGCGGAACAGCTCGGATATCGTTGCCAGCATCGACGATCAGGTCGGCGGGGCCTGGTACCCCTTCTACGATCTCAACGGTAACGGCATCATCGACGGGTATGAAGGCGAGCCGTTCGTCGACCTCAACGGCAACGGCATCTGGGATGCCGGAGACAAGCTGACCCGCGACGTCAACGGCAACAATGTCTACGACGAGATTTACCGCGACGTCACCTCGCCGTCGGCCACCACCCGGGAGGAACCGTATTTCGACGGCGATTCCTCGCTGGGCGAGCCGTTCATCGATGTGAACAAGGACGGCATTTACGAAGAGGGGATCGACCGGTTTATCACCGCGCTGGATCCGGCGCGGAACATGGACTTGAACCGGAACAACCGGTACGACGGTCCCAGCGACGAGTGGGTGCCGGGAATTCCGTACATCGACTACAACGGCAACGGGGTGTACGATGCCCCGAACAACCGCTACGATCCGGGCGAGCCGTATACGGATATCAACAAGAACGGCAAACATGACGCCGGCGGCGACAACTCCACCGGGTTCCTGCTCTACGGGTTCGGTCAGGGGGGCAGTTATCCCAACGTCTGGACCGAGGAAAAGGTCGACAAATACACCTTTAAGGGGAACCTGAAGAAAGCCATCGGCCGGGCGCACGAAATCAAGACCGGCTTCGAGGTTCGGAAGGAGAAAGTCGGCGTTGCCGCGATTCAGGGGATGCAGTATTACAGCACCACCGGCGACAACTACGTCTTTTCCGATCACGGCAGCGTCCGCGACTTTTACACCCGCAATCCCTATATCGTCGTCGCCTATCTGCGCGACAAGATCGAATACGGTTCGCTGGTGGCCTCGCTGGGGATGCGGGCGGACCTATTCTTCCAGGATGAGTTGACGGGCGTGTCGACGATTCAGGATTTGACCGGCAACAAACTGCAGAAGATCCGGAACAAATTCTCGCCGCGCGTGTCGATCAACTACCCGATTTCGGAGAAGGCGATGATCCGGTTCAACTACGGCCACTTCTATGAACTGCCGTCGTACGACCGGATGTACCGGAATTCCAATCCCTACGGCACCGGCGACATCTCGCTGGTGGGCAATCCCAACCTGAATTACCAGAAGACGGTGAACTACACCTTCGGCCTCAACTACGCCATCACCGACGAGTTCTCCGTGAAGATGTCCGGCTACTACAAGGACTATTTCGACATCATCAACACCTCGACCTACGGGGTCGGCGCCGGTTCCTTCTCCTATTACGACAACACGGACTATGCCCGCTCGCGCGGGTTCGAAGTGGAAATAGACCGGGAGGCCTCGCGGTTCATCAACGGCAAGTTGAGCTACGAATACGCGTTTTCCTACGGCAAGTCATCGTCCGACGCTGAAAACTATCAGCGCCTGCTGGCCCAGGACGCCATCGCCATCGACGAGAACCCGTTGAGCTGGGATATCCGGCACCGCGTGTCGCTGTGGTTGCAGATGTATTTCACCGACCGCGACCACCCGCGCCTGTTCGGACTGTCCATTCCCAACGACTGGGACATGTCGATTTACTGGCTGTTCCAGACCGGGTATCCCTATACCCCCGACAAAACCTACCCGGGCATGAAGCTGGACATCGGGGAACAGCCCCTGACCAACTCCATGCGGCTGCCGTCGACGGCCTCCACCGATATCAAGTTCCACAAGCGGTTCCGGGTCTCGGGGATGGAGTACACCTTCCAGGTGTGGGTCAACAACCTCTTTGATAACAAGAACGTGATTTCGGTCAGTTCGTCCACGGGTCGTCCGGATACCGGCAACAACCAGTCCGGCGTCATCGGCGGCGGCACGGAACGGCAGGCCAACCCGGGCAACTGGGGTCGCGGCCGGCAGATCATCGTCGGTCTGGGCTTGCAGTTCTAGTGTGGATGGTAAGGGAAAATATGCGCTCAAAGCAGAGAATAACCGGGAGCATGCAAATGTCAGGCAAAAGAAAATCAACGACCGGCGGACGATTGCTCCTCCTGATGTTGGGAGCATGGTGTCTTCTGGCCCTGCCGGCCGATTCGTTCGGTCAGGCCAAGGTCGGGACAGCCGGCGCCAAGTTCCTCGACATCGGCGTGTCCGCCCGGGCCATCGGCATGGCCCAGGCGTACTCGGCGGTCGCCAATGACGTTTCGGCCATCTATTATAATCCCGCCGGATTGACGCAGTTGTTCAGCCGGGAGGCGATGTTCACGCATGTCGATTATCCGGCCGATATCACCTATGAATTCGCCGGCATCGCCGTTCCCGTTGAAAATATCTCCGGGGTCGTCGGCTTGGGGTTCTACTTCCTCAATTCGGGCGATATCCCATTGACCACCTATGCCCATCCGGAAGGAACCGGCGAATTTTTCCGGGCTTATGATTTCGCCGTCTCGGCGACCTTCGCCCGCAGTCTGACCGAACACTTTTCGCTGGGGACGACCTTCAAATTCGTCGGCGAGTATTTCGACAACGAATCGGCCCAGGGGTGGGCGGCCGACGTCGGGACCCTGTATGATACCGGGTACCGCGGTTTCAAAATCGCCATCAGCATCGTCAATTTCGGTCCCGATATGACCATGGCCCAGCAATCGTATCCGCTGCCGATCAACTTCAAGTTCGGCGGCTCGTTCAATGTTGTCGAATCGCCCGATCATCTGGCCGTGCTGGCCATGGAGGGGGCGCACCCCTCCGACAACCTGGAGCAGTACAATATCGGGATGGAATACTGGTATCTGGACCGGTTCTCGGTCCGCGTCGGCAAACGGTTTAATTATGATGCCGACGGGTTCACCGCCGGCGCCGGTCTGAAATGGCCGTTCGGCGAATCCCGGGAAATCCGCGTCGACTACGGATACCAGGACTTCGGATTCCTGCGGGAAGTGCATCGGTTCTCGCTGTCGGTAGCCTTTTGAGGGAGTACACCATGAGATTGTCGAATAGAGTGACCACGTTTTCGGCGACGAGCCGATTCCTGCTGGCGGGACTGGCGGTCGTGATGCTTCTGGCCGCCGCCTCCGGGTGCAGTCCGGACCGGAAGGGAACCCCCGCCGCCAATCGGGCGCCCGAGGTGTTCATCGTGAATACCCCGCCGGACAGCGCCACCTTCTCGCGGAATCCCGACCTCAATTGGTATGCCACCGACGGCGACGGATTCATCGCCTTCTTCCGCTACGGGGTCGTGCTGGATACCAATCTGAAGATCAACGGCCAGCACGTGTCCGTGGAGACGTTCATCGAACAGGCCACCGATCTCCAGTTCGGCTGGGATACCCTTCTGGTCGATCTCGACCATCCGCAGTCCACTGCCACCGTGCGGCTGTATGCCAACATCGATTTCCCCGTCGACTCCTTCGTCACCCAGTATTTCTTCATCCAGGCCCAGGATGATTTGGGCGCCAAATCGGGCATCGTGTGGCGGCGGTATGCGCGCAACGACCATTACCCGAACACCCATTTCCGGGCCGACGAGCTGTTCATCAACGCCCGGGATGAAAACTCACCGGCCCCCGGTATCAAATTAAGCTGGGACGGGGCCGATTCCACGGACTGGGGCCGCACCAAACCGCCGCTGGAATTCGAATGGCGGCTATACGGTCCGTTCGAGGCCAATGCGCCGATCTATGTCAACATCGTGCAGGAAGACTGCGTCTGGGATCCGGGCACGCAAACCTACATCAACTGCACGGATACCAAGGTGCTGGACCTGGACGCCCTGCCTCCGGCAGTCGGCGGCGTGCCGCAGCCGCTGGCCCATTCCGAGGGGCCGAATTTCGACGTCGATTCCACCGACGTCTGGGTGACCGACCTGCAGGCCACGATTTACAATGTGTTCAAGGATGTCCCCAACCTCACCAAGACCAGCCAGTTCAAATTCATCTTTTGGGTGCGGGCGCGGGACGACGGCTTCGTGCCCGATCCGACCCCGGCCTTCAGCCAGTTCCTGGTGGTCGAAGCCCTGTTCGAAAAAAGCCTGGCCATTTTCGATTTGACGGCATTCAAGACGGCCAGTTTCTGGTACCCGCGGTCACTCGCCCTGGAGAAGGAGTTGTATTACAATTATGTCAACTCCGCTCTGGAGCAAATCTACGGCGCCGGGTATACGAAATTCGACACCATCACGACCACCGATACTTTCGCCTACCCGCCGAGCGTGCAAACATGGGAAACCGACTATTTCCATACGAATACCGTTCCCAAAAATCCCGCATCCCCCACGACCACTTTAGCCAAGATGAAACCGTCCATGACCGATATCCTGTCGCACAAGGTCATTCTCGTCATCAATGATGTGGCCGACGGGGTGTTGCAGGAGAACGTCGACCTCGAAGGCCTGATCGGGTATGCCTACTTGGGGATGAACATGGGCGCCTCCGGATGGTATATGGGGCGGAACACCGGCACGACCAATATGAATCAGAATTCCGAACCCGGCGACTATGATCTGTCGGCAACCTTTGCCACCTATTTCGGTTTCAACCAGATCTACCATGAGGGTTGGACCTATATGTCGCTGCGGCGGGTGGCCATTCTCCATACCACGCCGATTTGGAATGAGCAGTTCGTCGGCGCCTATTCGCTTGCGCCGGAAGTCTTCCCGGATATCGATATCGATACGAACCTGATTTTGAGCCGGTACCGCGTGTTGTCCGACACCATGTTCCTGCCCTCGGTGAACGTCGATACCCATTATTTCTCCGGCTTGCCGGAGGTTGGCGCGGGTACCCGCACCAATACCGCCTCGGCGTTGTATCTGTACAAATCGCGTTTCGGCGATGCTTCCAATCTCAACGGCAAGGTGATGGGGGTGGCGCAGGATGTCGACGGCATGCGCTCGCTGTCGTTCCTGTTCACGCCGCTGTCGGTGCCCGATGACCAGGCCAACAACCTGTTCTACATATCAATGAACTGGCTGATGGACAAATTCCTCCGGGCGGAGGGGAGTCCCAAGCCGGCCATGGATTACGCCGGGGAGAACACGGCCGTTCGGCGGGCTCGGATTACGCAAATCCTGAAGGAAATCGAGGTTCCGACCAATATCATCATCACGCCGTAACCTGATCGGTCGATGACCGACGGAACATAGAAGATGGGAAGCCCGCCGCCATGGCGGGCTTCTTTTTTATGGGTCTTACCGGTCGTCCGGCCAGCGGGACCGGTACACGCCGATGACCGAGTCGGCGCGGGCGTGGTCCCCCAGGGAGCGATATCCGGATACCAGATTAATATAGGCAGCCTTCAGATCGCGATCGGCGGCGATGGCCTGTCGGGAATAGTCGACCGAGCGGGCAAAGTCACCCTTCAGGCCATAAAGATACCCCAGCTGATAGCAGGCCAGCGCGATGACTTCCGTCCCCTCGTTGCCGGCGGTCGGGTCATAGGCAAATTCGAAAGCGGTGGCCCGCTGCCCTTTTTGAGAGAGTTCCAGCGCCCGCAGATGATTGTCGATGGCCGTGCCGGTTTCCCCTCGCCCGGCCAGGAAGATCCCCTCCTCGACCAGGTACTGGGGATCGTCGCGGAGAAACGGCCGGACGATTTCACGATATTTCTCCACCAGCCGGATTGTGAACGAATCGGAAAAATGTCCCGCGGCGCGCAGCAGGTTGACCGCCGCCTGACGGTAATGCGGTTTGGCCTCCAGCGCCCGCGCGCAGTATACGAGCGCGGAATCGTAATCCTTATTCAACAGAAACAGCACGCCGAGGTTGTTGGCCGCCTCGGCCGAACCGGGATTATGGGCTAATTCCCGGCGGAAGGCGTTTCCCGCTTCGGCGGAATGCGCCATCTTGAGATAGGCGATTCCGAGATTGAGAAAGGCGTTGTCGAAGTCGGGGCTGATCCGCGACAGGCTGTCGAAACGCGCCGCGGCCCCGGCATAGTCTCCCTGGCGCAAGGCGGCGTTTCCGCGCAGGAAGAGCGCCTGCTGCGGATGCACCACCGACCCGCCATACAGATCGAACGAGGCCAGCCCGTACACGACTGCCGCCACGGCCAACCCGGCGGCCAGACGGAGATTCCAGGTCCGGCGGCGAACGATATCCCACAGGGCGGCCAGACCGATGCCGCCGAGAATAGCCAGAAAGGGAATCAGGGGGAGACGAAATCGGGAGTTGACGAAGAAGGCGGCGATGGTCAAGCCATAGGCGGCGATGATGCCATAGAGGAAAAGGAAGCGTTCACGCCGGCGGGGCACGAGGAACAACGGCAGGACCGCCGCCGCCGCGATCAACGGCAGACGAACCGGAAGCCGGCGCAGGAACGGATTGCCGAAGACCGCCTCATCCAGAGGGCGATTGTCGGAGATTTCATGGCCGGAAAACAGATAGTAGATTTTCTTGACGGTGAGGGCGCCGAACGCAACCGGATCGGACAAAGCAAACGAAATCCCTTTGCGGTACCAGAACGTCGATAGTTCGTTGTAGGACAGGGGATGACCGGTCTCGGCCACGGCGGCCGCTCGGGCATCGGCCAGCGTCCAGTCGTTGCCGTACGGCGGCAGGATGGAGCTGAGACCGTCCGCCTGCGGATTATTGCCGATATAGAAGTTCACCCCACCCTGGTAGGAAACGAGGATGATTTGTCCCGAAGAGACATAATTGATCACGGTCACCGGCAGGATCAGGGCGATGACGATGGCCACGAACAGTAGCGCGGTCTTCGCCCGGGTTGTCCGGTCGGCCGGTCCCTTCCTTTTCATAAAGTAATATCCGACCGCAATCGGCAGGAATATCAGTATGGTGGGCCGCGTCAAGGCCGCCAGGGCGAAACAGACGCCGGCGGCGATCACCCGCTCTTTCCCCTTCCGGCGGGATATCAGGAAATAGAAGGCCGCCAAGGCCAGCAGGGTAAACAGAGAATCGAGCAACAACTCGCCTTCGAGAAACGTCGGCAGCGGATACGACAGCAACAGCAGGGCGGCGCATATTGCGGCCGGACGATTGAACACTCTTTCGGTGAGCCGATACACCAGCGCCAGCATCACCACCCCGGCCAACATCTGGATGACCCGGACGAAGATCAAACTGCCGCCGGAAAGCTTCAACAGGAGCGCCAGGACGAACGGATACAGCGGGGCGCGGAAATACGGGGCGTTGATGAACCAGTCGCCGGAAGCGATCGCCGCCGCCCAATGGTAATGATACCGCGCGTCGATCGACAGCGCCCCGACCGAGGCGGCGTCCGGGTAGGCGAAAAAGAGGTACCCCAGTTTGACCGCCACCGCGGCCGGGATCAGCCACCACAGCGGTGATTTATCTTTAAGAATCATCGGCGGGAATATAACAGCCTTTCCCGACCGGTTACAAGTCCTAACCAAACCGGGTGGTCATTCACTTTCATGATGAACCGTTTTGCATAACCGTGGTGAATACCGGGAACGACCCCACAGCATGGCAACTGATATTATAACGCATTGCATCACAATCACTTATTGGATATTTCTCGACCATATCTGCAGGCCGATTCACAAGCGAATTGGGATGGAAGGGGCTGTTTGCAGGCGGCATATCGGTTGCTCAGACCCTATCTGGAACTACTATTTGAGGAGGCTGCATGCATAAGCTCGCCGTCATCTTCGCCCTCGCAACCATCGGGATTCTGTCGCCGGTCGCCGTTTCTATGGCCTCCGACCAGGTGGTGGTTCCTGAGGCGGTCATGGCCGCCCTCAATCAGGCTTCGCCCGATTCGATTGTCGAGGTCCTGCTCAGCTTCGACGGCGACCTGGATGCCGCCTTCTTCAAGGCCGATCCCCGTCATGCCGCTCTGGGCCGGACCGATCGGTACCGGCGGGTCATGAATCAGTTGACGGCTAACCGGAGTGAAATGGAA
>JAAZOE010000015.1 GCA_012797915.1 Candidatus Zixiibacteriota bacterium
ATATTCGGCCGCTTCGGGGTTGTCAAACCGCCGACCAAGTATTACCTTCCAGCGAGCCAGACGACGGAGTTTGGCCGTTTGTTGAAGCGAAAGCGAACGAAGAAAGAGGATGATATGTCGATTGTGCTGAACGGTTCCGGATTGACCATCGAGAAACTGGTCCGCATCGCCCGCCTGGGCGAGAGAGTGGAACTGGCCCCGGAAGCCGTCGAACGGATAAACGCCTGCCGCGCCATGCTGGAGAAGAAGATTGCCGCCCATGAGATCATGTACGGCATCAATACCGGTATCGGCGAGTTCTCCGAGGTCGTCCTGACCGACGACCAGGTGCAGGAATTTCAAAAGTACCTCATCTACAACCATTCCGCGGGGATCGGCGATCCCGCCCCGATCGAGTATGTCCGGGCGGCCATGGCTGCGCGGGTCAACGTCCACGCTCACGGCAACTCCGGTTGTCGGCTGGAGATCACGCAGACGCTGGTGGAAATGCTCAACAAGGGGGTCACGCCGTTTGTCTGCCAGAAAGGCTCGGTCGGCGCCTGCGGCGACCTGGCCCCGATGTCGCAGATCGCCCTGTTGATGATGGGTGAAGGGAAAGCCTATTATAAGGGCGAACTGCTCGAAGGAGCCGAAGCGCTGAAGCGCGCCGGCATCCCCGTCCCCGGCCTCAAGGCGCGCGACGGTTTGGCGGCGATCAACGGATCGAATTTCTTCACCGGCATGAGCGCGCTGTTTCTGTATGACGCCAACAACTGGCTGAAACAGGCCGAGATCGCCACGGCCATGTCGCTGGAGGCGCTCAAGGCCAACATGAAGCCGTACAATTTGCGGATTCATCAGGTGCGCGGTTTCAACGGTGCGGTGCGGTCGGCGAAGGCGATTCTGAAACTGGTCGCCGGGGGCGACCTGATTGACGGGCGGATCAAGTGCAAGGTGCAGGACGCGTACTCCATGCGTTCCACCCCGCAGGTGATCGGCGCGGCCCATGATGCCCTGGCCTATGCCCGTTCGCAGGTTGAAATCGAACTGAATGGAGTCGGCGACAACCCGATCTTTTTCCCGGAAGAGAATTTGCAGCTTTCGGGGGCCAATTTCCAGGGTTCGCCGGTGTCGCTGCCGATGGATATGGCCGGCGCGGCCGTGACCATGGTCAGCGTGCTGTCCGAGCGGCGGATGAACCGTCTCAACAATCCCGCCCTCAGCGTCGGTCTCCCCCCGTTTTTGACTAAAGGCGCCGGGATGTTCTCCGGGATGATGCTCTCGCAGTACACCGCCGACACGTTGATCGTCGAACAGCGGATCCTGTCGATGCCGGCCTCGATCCAGTCGATTCCGGCGGCGGCCGACCAGGAGGATTTCGTCTCCATGGGGATGAACACGGCCATCAAGAATTTCCAGATTCTGGACAACGCCTACGGCGTGGTCGGCATCGAGATGATGGCCGCCGCCCAGGCGCTCGATTTGCGCGACTGGAAATTCGGCGTCGGCGTGAGCAAAGCCAGGGAAGTGATCCGTCGTCACGTGGCCTTTTTGGAGATCGACCGGCCGTTGTATCCCGATCACACGGCGATGAAGGAGCTGGTCAAGTCGTGTGATATCCTTCGGGAAGTCGAGCAGGCGATCGGTTCGTTGGAATAGTTTTTCTTGTTTTCGCGGCGGATGGAAAGAGGTTGTCCCATAAGATGCGGCGATGTGCCTCTGGAGATTGCCTTCCCGGAAATCGCACATATCATCACATTGTAAGCCATTGAAAGACTGCAGGGTCATCGCCGCCGCCGCAGAAGCGCCGTCGGCTAAGGACCCTGCA
>JAAZOE010000099.1 GCA_012797915.1 Candidatus Zixiibacteriota bacterium
ATGCGCGCCCAGATGTATCCGTAGAGGGAGTCGGTCACGACCTCGTCGCCGTCGTATTCCCTGGCGATGCGGGTGCACAGGTCGGTCAGGCTTTCGGCCGTGATCGGTTCACCCCGTTCGACCATGCGATGCGCTTCCACCTCGAATTCCGCGAACTGGACCTGGGTGTAGTACGTGCCCTCGATTTTATCGATGGCCTGGACCAGCAGGGCGATGCGTTCCTGCGGATCTTTCGAGCGTTTCATCAGGTAGTCCATCAACAAGCCTTCGTTGACGGCGGAAGCGACTTCCGCACCCAGCAGGGTATACTGGGAGGTTGCCAGCGGCTGGGCGGCGTCGGCCAGGACCGAATGCATCGTGTGACCCATTTCATGCGCCAGGATGAAGACATGTTCCAGGGTTTTATTCCAGTTCATCAGGATGTACGGATGGACGCCATAGCAATTGCCGGAGAACGCCCCGGGGTTCTTATTGGCGGTTTCGTAGACATCGACCCACCGGTTGGCGAACGCTTCCTTGACCGTGGCCTGATAGGCTTCGCCCAACGGCGCCACCGATTCGATGAGCCAGGGGACGATGTCGTCATATTCGTAGGTCTTGTGGAAATCGATAAGGGGGTAACTGCCGTCGTAGCGGTGGTACGCCGGCAATCCGAGGGCTTCGCGGCGAATCCGGTGATAGCGTTGCAGGGGGGCCAGACCGCGTTTCACCGAGGCGATGAGGTTTTCCACGACCGGTACCGGCACATTGTATCCATCCAAACCGGCTTCCAGACAGGTCGGATAATTGCGGGCTTGGGCGTTGCCCCAATCGGCCTGGAGAACGCCGTTATAGATGGCGGCAAAAGAATTGGCGTTATCGGAATAGGTCGAATAAAAGGTCGCAAAAGCGGCGGCCCGATCGGCTTGACTGGAGTCATTGGTCAGCAGGTTTCGATAGTTGCCCGGAGTCATGGTTACGGTTCGGCCGTCGGGCAGCGTCAGATCGCGGAACTTGATGTCGGCGGTGGCCAAGGCCGTATACGCTTGAAAGGGGCTGGCACTCAGGAGACTGTAATAGGACAACAGGCGTTCCTTGTCTTCGGACAGGACATGTTTCTGTTTGCGGTACGTGTCGGTGATGGGAAAGCGATAGGGCGCCAAGCCGGGGGACTGGACGAGCCACGGGGACACGGTGTCCCAGCCGATGGCCAGCATTTCGGGAGTCAGCCAGGCGGTGGCGGTGGCGAAGCGAGCGAACGCGGTCTGGACTCTCTGCAGGCGGGTCGCGGCTTCATTGTCGCGCGCGTTTAGGGCAAATTGGAACTCCGGAAAGCGGAAAACCCGGGCGGCGAGGGTGGACAATTCATCGTTGAGCGTATAGGCCTTGAGGAGATTCTCGGGTCCGGCGGCGAGGGTGCCTTTGAGACCGGCGAATTCATCCATTTTCCGTTCCAAGTCGGCCATACCTTTATCCCAGGCCGCCCAGTCGGGGTAAATATGGGACAGATCCCACTTGTATTTGTCCTCGATCTGAGAACGGTCCCGGATGCCGGTTTGACCGGAGACAGGGCCCACGCTCAGGGCCAGAATCATGATAAGCATGGCGGATGTCAGCAAGACATACAATCGCGGTTTATGCATCGTGATCTCTCCCACGTTAAAGTCGCCGTGACGGAGCCGGAAACGGGTATTCCGGGCGCCGGTTTATTTTAACGTATAATCTGGCAGATTGTTTGGCAAATGTCCAGAGTTGCGGGGCGGAAATCGGCCCTCGCGGCAGGCCGTTTTCGGAGCAAGTCTCCGTAAAATTCTCCCGGCATTTTCCGATACCGAACATAGGGTAAAATCAACCGGGTCGTCGTCTATAATCAGGGGGCTCTATCGTGATGCAACCGGGAACGGTCAGAGGAAATGCCGGATCGGCAGGAGGGTGGATTCCAAAGGTCGGGAACCTCATATGTATCTCCGCCGCGATAATGCTTATCTTCGCCAACGGTGTCGTTTCGGGCCAGCCGGTGGTGGAAACAGATGAACCGGCAGGCAATCCAGTTACCTATGGGGCGGAATCCGATTTCAGCTCCCGCGATGTCTGGCACGGCATCGTCTGCAGTTCCGCCGGGGTCATGCAAAATTGCACTTGGGCGTCGGTGGGGCCGCTGACCGGTGAAGTCTGGGTCAATTGCGATCTGGCTGCCGAACCGGAAGTCCGGCGGTTGTATGAATACGATTTCGTGACTTACCTGGCCTGGTCGTACCGAAGCGTATCGCTGGAGACGGCCGTTCTGGCCTATGTCTACCCCGATCAACCGGAAACCCCCAATACCATCGAAGCGTCGTTCGATCTGAGCTGGACAGCCAACCGGATCCAGCCGTTCATGATCTATACCTTCGATATAAAAGCGTACAGCGGGGCGTCGTTCGGAGAGGTCGGCCTGCGCTCCGCCTGGGAGATGGGCGAAACCGTTTGTTTGGAAACGGCGGCGGGAATCGGATGGGGGTCGACCCGGTTCAATGAGACCTATATCGGTACGTCCCAACGGGCATTGAATATGGCCTCGGCCGAGGCGGCGGTGACCTGGAATTGGCGGAGCGGGCTCTATATCCGGCCGCATCTGCTGGCGACGAGGCTTCTGGACGACCGATTACGGGCGCTGGTCGACCACCCCTCGTATATTCAAATCGGCATGGCCGTCGGGGGCGAATTCTAGTGCGGCACTGGAAAACACAGACGAAACTGCTGGTCCTGACCGGCCTGGTTATCGGCATATTCCTGAGCGGGGTATGGTTTCTGCAAAGATCCTGGGAGAAGCAGATGGCCTTTCAGTGGGAGGAAGAGAACAAGGAGCGCGCCTTATTTCTCAGCCGGACCATGGATATTCTGGGGCGGCAGTCCCACGTCTTCGCCTATGATTATTCCTATTGGGATGAAATGATCGCCTTCGTCCGCACCGGGGATACCACCTGGGCTCAGGAGAATATCGCTTCCAGTTTCGAAACCTATCAGGCCGACGTCGCCTGGGCCTTCAAAACGGACGGCCGATTGACCTATGCGACGACCGTGCCGGGGGCGGAAGCGTTGCTTCAGGATCATCACCTCGAAGACAACCTTCGCCGCACCCTTGTCGGGAACTCCTTCGGCCATTATTTCACCACCACCATTCTCGGAGTGCTGGAGGTTTGGATCGCGCCGGTGCAGCCCACAGCGGACAACAAACGCGCGACCCCCGCTCAGGGGTATTTCGTGGTGGGCAAACTGTGGACCGAGGACGTGCTCGCCACGCTCGGGGCGACGGTCATGGTTGATATCCGGATCATGAACCCGGGCGCCGAGGAAGCAGATGCCCATGCGGTCGAAGAAGATCGGCGAAAGGGGATTCTGCATTTTACCCACCCCTTGAATGGCGCCGATGGCCGCCCGGTGGCCATCCTGGTGTGTCATGAGCCTATGGGACTCTTCGATGCCCTCAAGGATACCGGACGCAATCGGCTGATCTATATGGGGGCGTTTATTCTGGGCATCATAATAGTGCTGACGTTTTCGCTGCATCGATGGGTGAGTCTGCCTCTGAAATATGTCATGGAGGGACTGCGCACCGGCAATCAGGCCGTATTCGACCGGCTGGCCGATGCCGGATTTGAATTCGAACGGATCGGCGAACTGGCGGCGGAATTTATTGCCCAGAAGGCCGATTTGGAGGCGGAGATTGCCGACCGGAAGCGGTCGGAGGACGAATTGCGGGCCAGCGAAACCCGATTCCGCCTGGTGGCGGAACAGGTCGGGCAACTGATTTACGACTGGGATTGCGGCACCGGGGCGATTGTCTGGGCCGGGGCGATCGAAACCATCACGGGGTTCACGGCGGACGAATACCGGTCCGTTGACATCAACGAATGGGAACGGATGATTCATCCCGACGATCGTCAGGCGGCCAGCGATGCCCTGGCGGCATCGGCCAAAGCCGTGGGCCAATATGCGGTGGAATACCGCGCTCGAAGTGCTGGTGGCGCTGCACGGCGCGGTC
>JAAZOE010000100.1 GCA_012797915.1 Candidatus Zixiibacteriota bacterium
CTGCCGGACCTGGACAAGCCCGGCATCCTGGACATCGGCTGCGGCTCCGGGGTGGTCACGCTCGAGTTGGCGCGGCTCAGCGGCGGCGGCGTGGTTGCGCTGGACATCGATGCCGCCGCTCTCGACAGACTCAAGGCGAAAGCGGCCGAAGAGAACGTATCGGGCAGAATCACCGTCATATGCACCTCCATGGTGGACATGACCTTCCCGGCAGGCAGTTTTGACCTTGTCTGGACCGAGGGCGCCATCGCCTTCATCGGATTCGAACGCGGCCTGAGCCGATGGCGGACTCTCCTCGTCCCCCACGGATACCTGGTCGTCCACGATACGCTGGCGGGATGGCAGAAGAAGCTGGAATCGGCCCGCGCCTGCGGATACGCCGTCGTCGGCCGATTCGACGTCTCCGCCGATACCTGGTGGAACGAATATTATGCCCCCCTGAAGCGCCGCCTGGAAGAACTGCGAGCCACCAATCCCACAGACCCATCCGTCATCGCGGAGATGGCCGCGACCGAGCGGGATATCGGCGAATTCGACATCCATGACGATCGCTACGCATCCTTTTTCCTGATCCTCAAGAAAGAATAGTCCCGAAGCCGGGTCCGTTTCGTCGCCGAAATCTTCGAAGGTACGGGAAACGGCGTCAGAGCCAGTCGGATTTGGGAGCGGTCATCAACCGATGCCCCTCGGAACGGGCCACGTAGGTCGCGGCGGTGATGTCTCCGGTGACATTGAGGGTCGTGCGGCACATGTCCAGCACCCGGTCGACCCCCAGGATAATCGTGATCAGCGAAGGGTTGACGCCGATGCTGGTCAGGACGATGATGATGAAGGGGATCGAGCCCGAGGGCACCCCGGCGGTGCCGATCCCCCCCAGGATGGCCATGTAGGCCACCATGATCTGCTGGCCCAGGCTCAGGTGAATCCCGGCCAGCTGGGCCAGAAACAGAATCGTCACCCCCTCATAGAGAGCGGTGCCGTTCTGGTTGGCGGTGGCCCCGACGGTGAGGACGAAATTGTTGATGTGCCGCGGCACGTTCAGGTTTCTCTCCGACACCTCCAGCGTGGTCGGCAGGGTGGCGTTCGAGGACGAGGTCGAGAAGGCGGTCAGGATGACCGTGCGGATGCGGGCGAAGAAGGCTATCGGTGAGATACGCGACAGGACCGCCACCGACAGCGAATAGACGCCGAACATGTGCAGGGTCAGGCCGATCAGCACGGTGGCGATAAACCAGCTGAGGGCCTTCAGCAGGTCCGGCCCGAACCGGGCCAGGTTGTTGAACAACAGGCAGGCCACGGCATAAGGGGCCAGGTACATGATGCCGTCGATGATGGTTGTCGAAATCTGGAAAATCGCCTCGCACAAACGCACCAGCGGCGCGCCGGCGGATTCGGGAATCCTCGTGACCGCGATGCCCAGAATCAGGGCGAAAAACATCAGGTGCAACAGATTGGGCGGGTCGCCGGCCATGGCCGTAAACGGATTGGACGGGACGGCCGTCTTGACCACCTGCATGAAGGGCGAATCCTCCCCCCCGGCCGCCCGGACCGCCTCAATCCGCTTCGCCGCTTCTCCACTATAGCGGGCTTCGAGCGCGGCCGAGGTCGCCGGGTCGATCCGTTTCCCCGGTTGGATAACATTGACCAAAGTGATGCCGATGGCGACTGAAATGGCCGAGATGACCAGACAATAGACGAACGATTTCAACCCGATCCGTCCCAAGGCGCGCAGTTCGCGGATCCCGGCCACGCCGATCACCAGCGAGGAAAAGACCAGCGGCAGGACGGTCATCAGCAGCAGCCGCATGAATAGCTGGCCGATCGGTTCGGTCACATGGAATACGAGCCAAGCCACATGGGGATGATCGCCGCCGAAACCGAGGTTGGCGATCAGGCCGGCGGCCACACCGACGATCAAACCGATTGCGATCTGCGTATGCAGTGGCACTCGTCGGCGCCGGTATCGCGTGACAGGCTGATCAGACAAGCAAGTATTCCCTCATCATCTGATGACCGGGCCGCGACCGGCCCCGCGCAATCAGCGCAGCCCCCGCCGCGACAGGTACGGTCCCATCTCCGGCTCGCGGCCGCGGAATCGTTTGTACAGGGTCATCGTGTCCTCGGTGCCGAATTCCTCCAGCACGTTTTTCCGATAGGCCGCCGCCGTCTTCTTGTCGAACAACGACGTTTCCTTGAACGCCTGGAAGGCATCGGCATCCAGTACCTCGGACCAGAGATAGATATAGTACCCGGCCTGGTAGCCGCCCTGGATATGGGTGAAGTAGGTCGTCCGATACCGCGGCAGGATTTCCGGAATCAGGCCGATGTCGGCCATGACCCGGTTTTCGAAGTTGGTGATATTGACGTTCCGGGCGTCGCCGAGAGTATGCCAGGCCATATCGAGAAAGCAGGCGGCGACATATTCGACGGTATCGAATCCCTGGTTGAACAGGCGGCTATGGTTGAGCTTATCAACCAACGCGGTCGGAATGACCTCGCCGGTCTGGTAATGCCGGGCATACAGCTTCAGGAATTCCGGCTCCAACACCCAATTTTCCATAATCTGCGACGGCAGTTCCCCGGCATCGTCGGCGGCATAGCTGGCCCGGGAGCGGCCGTTGTAGAGAAGCGTGTTGAGGCAGTGGCCGAATTCATGGAACACCGTCTTCACCTCGTCGACGCTCAGCAGCGACGGCGTTTCCGGAGTCGGTTTGGTGATATTGCAGATCAGGGTGGAAAACGGGATGACCCGTTTGCCGTCCTGATAGAACGCATCCCGGAACGAGCCGGACCAGGCTCCGCCCCGTTTGGAATCGCGGGGGAAGAAATCGGTGTACAGGAGGCCGATCAGCGTGCCGTTGCTCTCCTGCACCTCGAACACCTCGACCTCCGGGTGATACACGGGAATATCCCGGCGGGGAATGAATTTCAGGCCGAAGAGCTTATTCGCCAGAGTGAAGGCCCCCTGGCGCACGTTTTCCAGTTGGAAATAGGGGCGCAGGGCCGCGTCGTCCAAGTCATACTTGGCCTGACGCAGTTTCTCGGCATAGTACCACCAGTCCCACGGGGCCAGTTTGAAACCGCCCCCCTCGCGGTCGATAATCGCCTGCATTTCGGCGGCTTCGCCTTTGGCCCGTTCCAGGGCCGGCTTCCAAGCCTCCTTCAGGAAAGCATCGACCGCTTGGGGCGTCTTGGCCATGCGATTTTCCAGGGAGTACTCGGCCGGCGTGGAAAATCCCAGCAGTCGGCACCGTTCTTCGCGCAGGCAGAAGATCTTTTGCAGGATGGCCTTGTTGTCGTGGTCGTTGTCGCGGTCGCCGCGCATGACATAGGCGGTATATAACGCCTCTCGCAGATGGCGCGAATCGGCATACTGCCAAAAGGGAGTGCAGCTGGGTCGCTGGGTGGTGAAGACCCATTTGCCGGGCAGGTTCATCGCCTCGGCCGTCTCCCGCCCCATGGTGATGATGGCCTCGGGCAGGCCGGCCAGATCGGCGGCGCTGTCGATGATGATATAGGAATCATTGGTCTCGGCCAGCAGGTTTTCGTTGAATTTCAGCACCAAAAGCGATTGCTCGCGGTTGATATCGCGCAGGCGGGCGTTCTGGGCGCTGTCGAGCGACGCGCCGCTGCGTACGAAATCCCGGTAAGTGTTTTCCAATAAATACCGCTGTTTGACCGTCAAGGACAGCTTGTCCCGCCGCTCGTACAGGTTCTTCAGCCGGGCGAAAAGCGTTTCGTTCTGGAAAATATTGTCGTTGTGCGCCGTCAAAAGGGGCGTCAGCTGCGCGGCGATCTCCCGCCGTTCGGGGCTGGAGATGGTCCCCAGCAGCGAGAAGAAGATTCCGGTGTCGTTTTTCAGCAGTTGGCCGGACAGGTCATAGGCCGTGATCGTGTTCTCGAATGACGGCGGCTCGGGATTGTTCGTGATGGCATCAATCTCGGCCTGTTGTCGCTTGATCCCTTCCTCCACCGCCGGCCGGAAATGATCGAGTTGAATCTGGTCGAAGGGGGGCGTCTGCAAGGGGGTCGTGAAAGGAACCAGCAAGGGGTTGTCCTGCGCCGCCAACGGCAGACAACACATCGCCAGGAGCAGGGTCGAAACCAGTATCATGGGCACGGTTTTCATGGTCACGGTTCTTACCTCCGGTATCGCGGTGTAGGCGACAGTATACTATCGATTTCCTTATTCGGCAAGACCGTTTGCCGAAACCCGCAATCACCGCCCTGGGGTCAAAATCCTGTTTGCCTTTGGGCGTCCGTGGGCATAGATTGCGGACAGATTGGGGATCAATCGCAACCAGGTGATAATCAAGGCTCGAGGGGGTTCTCATGCCGGTACTCTACGACATCGACCATAAACGGAAACTCGTCATCGCCCGGGGATGCGGTGTCATGACCATGACCGACCTTTTCGCCTACCATAAAGAGGTGTGGTCGCGAGCCGACGTCATCGGGTATGGTGAAATCGTCGACATAACCGGGATCGACGTAAAAAGCACGATCCCGACCAATGAAATCATCGATCTGGCCAAAACGGCCGCTGCCGATGATGCCGTCGTCGGTTCGACCCGGCTGGCGATCGTCGCCACCGGGGATCTGTTTTTCGGTTTGGGACGGATGTATCAGGCCTACCGCGAAACGACAGTCCAAAGCCGGAAAAAGGTTAACGTCTTCCGTTCGATGGATGAAGCCATGGCCTGGATCGGCCAATAATCATCCCGATTTCGGGCGGATATCCCCGTTGCCCCCTTGCGGCCTCCGACCCATAACATCGATAGCCATGTCCAATGCGATCGCGAGCGAAACATTACTTCTCGGGAGAATGGCCCGATCCGTCTTCTGCGATTTCTTGGCGGATAATCCGCCCGACGGGCGAGACCATTCATACTTGAACGGGAGGAAAAAATGCCGAGGCGGCCGGCTGCCCGGAAACAGGTCGCCGACCGCCTCAAGCGGAGGAGAGATCAACGGAATGACGGCTATTTATCTTCAACGCTGCTTTTCTGATCCGGACCGGCCAACTGCACCTTGACCCATATTTCCTGCTTTTCCGGCGTACTCATCCCTCCTGGGCCGCGCCTGCGGCCGGAACCACCATCCGGACCTCCGCCGCCAAAATCGCCGCCACCCGGGCCGCCGCCCGGCGGCAGACCGCCCCCGCCGCCACCACCACCTGGAAATCCCCCGCCGCCCATGTCGCGGCCACCCATTCCTTCGGGTTTCTTCATCTCCATATCCCCCCAGATGAAGCCGACCCCGATCGGTTTATCCGGTTTCGCTCCCAGTCCAAACATCTTGACCGTACTTTCCTTGAGCGGAATACTGAACTCATAGACGAAGAACTCCTTGTCCATCGCCCCGGCTGCCGCCGGTCCTTCGCTCCCATCCATCGGGATCGCTTTCTCGGCGAGATATTTCTTCTGATAACAGAGAAAAGGATTTTCAACCTCGTCGTTAGCGCCCGGCCCGCGACCTTCACTGTTCTCCGGCATTCGTCGGTCTTGACCGGAACCGCTTTTGCCGGAGGCGGCCGTGATCTCTTTCATGGTCGGGCCGCCGGTGAATTTCAGCTTGAAGTCTTTCCCTTTCTTTCCCTCGGGGTCCACATAGATGGTCAATCCACCCATGCGAATCCATCTCGCCCAGTCAGGGTTGCGAAACTGCAGAATCAGATACAGATTGTCGGCGTCGTTGGTCGCTCCGATGAAGACTTCCTCCTCACTGAAGAAGAGAATCGACCGGTCCGGCCAACCGATCCGGGCTCCGTCCACTTGTATTGGCTGGTCTATCCGGTGCGACGTCAGTTCCACGGTCTTGCCGGAGACCGGCGACGCCGCCGGCAGAACCGATACCAACGCAGCGATCACGATAAACGACATCCGGGCGTCCAAGCGCATGGGTACCTCTCTTTCCATCATTGCCGACATTCATCTCCTTGCATCATTTCGTCGCCGTCTTATACTCCCTGAGACTCCGGAAAGACGCATCCGATTCAATCCGGTTACAATTTGAGACAGATAACCCCGCCCGTCGACCTGATGCCTCGCGACCGCGCCGTCGACGATGATGGTAGTGATGGCGCCGATCCGGCGAAACGATGCGGCCGGAGGCGCATCGCGGAAAGACGAAATCACCTGTATGGAAACCGAAAGGAGGTGAGACAGATGATCAGTGGAGTAAGCCAAATCAGTGGATACACCGGCGCGACCGACCTTGCCGCCGTCCTGAAGAGCCGGCGCGAGGAGATGTTCTCGCAGATCGACACCGGCGGCGACGGGTACCTCGACACGGTGGAACTGCAGTCGTTCAGCCAACAGCCGGCCGCCAAGGTCCAGGGACCGAGCGCGGATGAGATCATGGCGGCGATGGACACCGACGATGACGGGCGGATCAGCCGAACCGAATTCGAGACCGCGGCGACCGAAATGGACACCCAGAGGGCCTCACGGAAAGCGAGTCCGCCTCCGCCGGAGAAACCGAGTTTCTCCGACCTGGATGCGAACGGCGACGGTTCCATCAGCCTGGAGGAACTGGAGGCAGCAGCCCCGCAGTCTTCGGGGGATGCCCGGGGACCGAGCGCAGATGAATTCCTGGCCGCCATGGACGCCAACGGCAACGGGACAATCAGTCAGGCCGAATTCGACGCCGCCCAAGCCGCGATGGAAAGCCGGATGATCACCGCCACGACGCCCACAACCGGATCCGGGGAGGGGACCTCCGGCGGGGAGTCGGCGGTCAACCGTTTCCTCGAGAGGTATCTCGGCGGGTATCGAGCCGAGACGCAATCGGTCCTGAATCTGCTGGGGTAGACGCAGGAACCGGCCGAAGCCGATCCCTTCGGCCGGTTTGTCCTCCCGCGGAAAGGTAGTCTTCACTGGGCGGGCAGCCATGGATGAACTGCGGATGGATTCCGGGAACGGATTTTACCGGGGTCGGGAAAACGTATAATCTATTGGAGCACAAAGAAGGTTACAAATTGTTACGAAGGTTTGATACAATTCCGGTGTCTATGTTATACAATGTTATCACATTCAACGAATGGAACCTCCGGCGGACCGATCCCGTCGCCGGACATGACGGGTACTAAGGGCAGGCGAATGATAAAGAATGGTGTATCATCGACCCGTATTCTTCTGGTCGAAGACGATGTGAAGCTTTCCCGCCTGGTGACGGAATTTCTGCAACGTCACAGCTACACGGTTGCGGTCGAGTATCGCGGCGACCGGGCCGTCGACCGAATTATCCAGGAAAATCCCGACCTGGTCATCCTGGATGTCATGTTGCCGGGGATGGATGGCTTCGACATCTGCAAACGGGTCCGGCCGCAGTTCCGGCACCCAATCCTGATCTTAACGGCCCGGGGGGAGGAGGCCGATGAGCTGGTCGGGCTGGAGTTGGGGGCCGATGATTACATGGCCAAACCGGTCCGTCCGCCGCTTCTCCTGGCCCGGATCAAAACGCTGCTCCGCCGGTCCCAGCGGTACAGCAGCGAAACGCAGCAGATTACGCTCGGCGCCCTGGTCATCGACGCCGCCGCCCGGACGGTCCTGATCGGCGACCGCCCGGTCGAACTGACCTCCATGGAATTCGACCTCCTCTGGCTGTTGGCCAGTCACTCGGGTGAGGTGGTGACCCGCGACCAGATCAGCCAGACTCTGCAGGGCCGGGATTGGGACGGCCTGGGACGGTCGATCGACCTGTGCATTTCCCGCCTGCGGCGGAAACTGGGGGACGACGGCAAGAAGCCGGAATGGATACGCTCCATCCGCGGCACGGGATATATGTTGGCGGCGGAAGCATGAGACGTTTGTATTTCCGCATCATCCTGGGCATGCTGGTCATGGTGGTTCTGTCGTTTTTCGTACCGGCCATCCTGTTTCGGATGGATGGCCGGCGGGGTCACGGACGAGAACCGGGGCAGGGGCCGCGGCCCGAATCCCCGGTCATGCTCAGCGGATCGGCCGAAATACTGAAAACCCGTCTCGAAAACGTCCCCCCGGCCGAACTGGACCGACAGCTGGACTCTTTGCGAAGATTTTTCCGCTTCCCGATCGTGCTGACTGACCTTGCCGATACGACCATCCCCGCCGAGATTCGCCAGCGCGGCGACACCGGCCGCATGGTCAGCGAGGAAATCGCCGGCGGTCGGGAGCGGGTCTATGTTCCGCTGAAGAACACCGGCAAGGTCCTGATCCTCGGACGGATGGCCGAACCGCGGGGACCCGATACGAAATCGATTATCATCGTCGTCGCCCTGGTGCTCGGCATCGTCAGCGTCTCCGGATTTTTGATTATGGCACCCCTGGTCCGCGACCTGCGGAGACTGGAAAACGCCGCCTCCCGGTTCGGCCAGGGGGATTTGAACAGCCGGGCCGAGGTGAAATCGAGAGACGCCGTCGGCAGCGTCGCCCGCCGCTTCAACCTCATGGCCGCCGGCATCCAGGGACTGATCCAGCGGGAACGGCAACTGCTCCAATCGGTCTCCCATGAACTCCGGACCCCCATCGCCCGCATCCGTTTCGACCTCGACATGCTTCAGAATGCCGAATCACCGGAGGAACAACGCCGCCGCATCGAGGAGATCGACGCCGAGGTCACCGAGATCGACCAACTCGTCGGCGAGCTTCTCGATTACAACCGGATCCATTCGGAATCGCTGTCGGTAGAACGAACGCCGGTGGCAGTGCGGGAGGTCCTGGAGGAAATCATCGCCCGCCTGCATGATTTCCGTCCGGACGTGGAAATCGATATTCCTCTCGAGACCGACCCCGAATGCCGGGTGACCGCCGACCGGATGTTGTTCCGGCGGGCCGTGCAAAACCTCCTGGCCAACGCTTTGCGATACGCCCGCCGTCGGGTGGTTATCCGCTGCTCCCGCGGCGAGGCGGAAACAACCGTGGAAGTCTGCGACGACGGCCCGGGAGTGCCCCCGGAGCGTCGCGAGGAAATCATGATGCCCTTCAACCGCGGGCAGGACGGCGGCATGCGATCCTCCGGCGGTGTGGGCCTGGGATTGTCGATCGTCCGCCGGATCGTTGAGCTTCATGGCGGCACGCTGACCGTGGGCGAGGCGGATATCGGCGGGGCCTGTTTTGCAACCCGGTGGCCGGACCGCAACCCACGATCGACCGGAGACTCCGGGAAAGGAACAGGGAAAGCTCTGTGAACGATGACGGCCGGCATGCCCGGCCGAGAAAATTACCTCCTGACCCTTGCTACAAAAAAACGGGAGGCGCCGCCCGGCGTCTCCCGTTTATTATTCACCGTTTCAATACATTGCGGGGTCAGCAGGGAGCCGGACCGCCGCGGAAGATAAAACTGATCAGGTAAACCGCATCGCCGACATTCACGTTGCCGTCGCAGTTGGCGTCACCGGCCGTCAGCGGCGCCGGCGCCGGACCGCCGCGGAAGACATAGGTAATGATATAGACCGCATCGCCGATGTTGACGACGCCGTCGCCATTGGCATCCCCCTTGACATACTCTTCGATGCCGGCGACCGTCAGGTCATCGAGGTTCCAGCCGCCCAGCTGCAGGCCGCCGTCGGTGATAAGCCGGAACGTGACGGCAACGTCGGGGTCGGCATCAGCATAGGCGGAGATATCGACGTCGTGCCATTCCCATTCGGCGTCGATATGGTCATGGTCGGGGTCGTTCTGCCAGACCAGATTACCATTGACGTAAATTTGGGCTTGATCGTAAATACCCTTCTCCACCGACAGCCAACGCCAGAACTGCAGCCGGGTTTTGCTGATCGACGAGCAATCGATGGCCGGCGAGGTCAGGGACATGTCGGCGTTGGCCGCGTAGGCCCCGCTCAGATCGGTGCCCCAGATGGTGTCGGGGGAATGGGCCGACGGCGGATCGATCTGATTGCCGCCGGAGGGAGCGCCCCTGCCCCACTCGTCCGGGGTTCCGCTGTGCGTCCAGGCTTCTTCCTTTTCCATGTCGTCCACATAGACCGCCGTGTAATTCCCCACGAGAATGTACACCGGCACCGTGAAATCCCCCTGATCGGTGGTGACCAGCAAGGTGAAATCGATCTGGGTTCCCGGCGCCATGGAGGCATCGATCTGGACGGTGAAGTGCGGCGCCACGGTGGTCACCACCTCATTGTACGGCAGATCCGGCACGTCCGCGTCCTCATCGGTGATAGTCACACCCGCCTGGGATGTTTGCAGCGTCCCTTTCCCGCCGGTGGCCGTGGTCAGACCGGTGTTGCGGAGATTGATCGAAACCGTGGCCGTCTCCCCCGGCTCCACCGCGCCGTCGCCGTCGCCGGTCAGTTCCATCGCCTGGTTTCCCTCATACGCGATGGTCACCGGGGCAGGGGGATAGAGCGGCAGCACGGTATTCCGGCCGATGCCGCAATTTTCCCACTTGATGAGGAAATACCCGCCCAAACCGCCCCACCAGTCTCCCCAGCTATTCTTACAGATCCAGGCACCCTGGCCGGTTCCGCAGGCGTTGTCGTCCCAGCCGACAATGGCAATCAGGTGTCCGCCCTCGAAATCCCCCCACGTGTATTCATAACAGCCGCTTTCGTAATACCGGAAATCTTCATACACCGAAAAACTGGAATTGACCGGGCCGATCAACAGGGCCGTCTTGATCGCCTCCACCGTGTTTTCGACATACTGCCAGCCGCCCAGCTTGACCTGCACCGGGCAGATATCCTGCGTGCAGGGAACCGCGTCGTCGGCCTGGTACGGCATGCAGGTCTCGGCCACCGCGCCATACCGCTGGAACAACTCATAGACCGGCTCCGCCCATCCGCCGGCGCAACTGGCGCCATAGATATTGCATGACAGCGCCTGCTGCTCGGCCAAGTCGTACTCGATCCCGTCATGTTTCTTGATATTGGCCTCGAACGCGCCGGTTGCCCCGAACGCCCAGCAGCTGCCGCAGCTTCCCTGGCTTTTCACCGGGGTCATGACGCTGGAATCACGCCAGTCGAAATAGGCCGGAAACAGCCTCCCCTTCTCGGCCGTCAACTTGGGCTGACGGGCCAGCCACTGCTCATACCCCTTGGGTGTTTGCTCACCCAGGAGAGCCCGGAATTCCTCCCGCGTCATTTCCGCGGTGGAGGTCCGCCCGGCCGTCCAATGATGCCCCTTTTGATCGATCTGCGTTTGAATCTCGGCCACCGTCCGGTCGACGGCGTCACGGTCGGCTACGGTTTGCGCCAGGCCGATCCCGGCCAAAAGCATTGCCCCGGTGAAAGCAACGATGACAACAGTCCTCACACGAACCTCCTCATGGGAATACGGGTGCGGTACGGGCGACGGGTGGGCCGTCATAGCATAATATAAAACGATCCGTCATATTGTCAAGCCGCAAGACTCCCCGGCCCCTTCGGTCAAACCGCCCCGGGCGTTCGACACGGGCCCGACAGCTGCCGACCGCCCGACAACATCCGTCCCCGCCGTCGATGAAACCCCTTGCCGAATTGTCCGTATTCCAATATCATAGGCAGTCAACCTCCTCCAATCGCTTGAGCAAAGGCGGCCGATATGACCGAAAGAAACGATCACGATCCGCATCTGAACGACCGCGACCCGGCGGCGGAAACCGTCGCAACCGGAACCGGGGCGAAATCGAAACCACCGCTGCTCGACCGCCCGGTCAGCGAGGGTGAACGCCTTTCCTCTGTGGATACGTTGCGGGGATTCGCCCTCTTCGGCATCCTGGTCGTCAACATCACCTTCTTCTCTCAGCCATTCGCCGCCTTCATGTCACCGCATCTGGTCGGCGGATTCACCGGCGCGAATTTTGCGATCTGGGCCCTGACCCAGCTGCTATTCACTGAAAAATTCATCTCCATCTTTTCCATGTTGTTCGGAGCTGGGTTGGTGCTGATGAACGACCGTGCCGCTCTGGCCGGACGGAACTTCGGCAAGATTTACTTCCGACGCCTGCGCTGGCTGTTCATCATCGGCATGATCCACGCCTATTTCCTTTGGGCGGGAGACATTCTGGTCAGTTACGCCCTCTGCGGATTTGTCCTGTATCCGTTCCGCAAGAAGACGCCGAAAGGGCTTATCATCGCCGGCATCATCTTTCTGTTGGTTGGGATGCTGTTGATGGCCGGCGCCGGCGCGGGACTGGGGTTTTTCCGGGGACAGGCCGAGAGAGTCTCCGCCGCGGTGGCAGCCGGGGAGGAAGTATCTCCAGATGAACTGGCGCTGATCGACAGCTGGAAGCAAGTC
>JAAZOE010000101.1 GCA_012797915.1 Candidatus Zixiibacteriota bacterium
CGGCATCTTGCAGAGAATACTCGCCCCAGACCTGGCGCACCCGATGCATACGCAGGATACCCTTGTCGGTCACCCGATAGAGAGCCGCCTCATATAACAGGGCCGCAGTCATGGTTTCGGAAAACGACCAGTGCAGGCGGTTGGGAAATACCTCGGAGTCGTTGCGGGCCGTCCCGTTGAACACACGGTCATTGGAAAAGTACAACAGATCGCCGTCGCTGAAAAAATCAGGGATCAGATGCGGACGGGTGATGGAATCGGCCACCGTGAACAAAGGGAAAATTGAGTACGGATCTCCCACCCCGTCATCGACAAAGGGGAAGACGGCGTCGTAGGCGATATCCGCCACAAACAGGGTATCCCCTTTGGCGCAGACGCCGGCCGGACGGTAGGGCGGATTGATCATTCGGCCGGAACGGATCGGTCGACCCGGATCGGATACATCGTAGATTTCATACCAGTTATTGGTGACGACGACATGCAGACGGGACTGAAAAAATTCCAGCTGGGTGATCGGTCCCGGGTAGGCATATACCAGCGCCGGATATTCCGTCTGCACCAGATCGGGATCGCCGATATCATAGGCGACGAAACCGTACCGTTCATGCGGGTAGATAAGGAACGGCCGACCCTGGTGGGAATAGACGGCGGCGGCCCCGGACAGGTCGACCATGGGATACAACTGATCCAGAGTATCCGTGTCCCGAATCGAAATGAGCTCAAAGCCGCCGACGGCATTGGCCAGAACCACCCCTCCCGGGATAGTCGCGATCAGATCGGCCCGGATATAAGTCTCCCGCCGTCCGAGATACCGGGTATGTTCGCTGTCCGATGTCTCGCCGATCATGAATCCGGTCGGACGCATGCCGCAGAAGACCGTATCATTCGACACCGACAGGGAAACGCCGGAATAGGGCAACAGCAATTCCCCCACCGGCTGACCGATTCCGGCCGTCTGTGGTTGATAAATCAAGACACCGTTGTAATCATCGAGGGCGTATAGCCGGCCGCCTTCCGCCGCCAGGGCCAGGACATGAATCCCGGCCATGCTGCTGTCATTCCAAACAACTTGCTCCGGATCGCTGATATCATATCGGCACACACCGTCATACTCGACGGCCGCGTAAAGATACGAACCCAGGCATTCGATATCCAGAAGCGGCCGGTCGGGAGTAAACGATCCCAGCCGGCGCAGGTTCCGGGGATCGGCCGCCGAAACCAGGTCGATCCGGCCGTTTTCGGCTTCGACAATCACCATGGTGTCAAAGACCCAGATCCGCCCGGGCGGGTTGTCCAGTTCCAGACTGGAGTACAATTTCTTTTTGGTAAAATCGAGGGCCAGGTTAATCACGCCGACGCCGTCATGGAAGGCGCAAAACAAATACCCATTCGACGGCGCTATTGCCCGAATATCATTCCAAAGAAATGAGCCCTGGTACGAGTAATCATCGGCGGCGATCGCCGGGCCCGCCAGAAGAACCGCCAAAATGATCGGCACTGCCGTCTTCATCGCACCAACACCATTTTCCGCGTCGCCTGCCGTCCCTCGGCTGTCAGCCGGGCAAAATAGACTCCGGAAGCCGCCTGCCGCCCGGCCGTATCGCGACCGTCCCAGAGGCAGTGATGAGTCCCGGCCGGGTAGGCGCCGTCCGCCAGCGTGGTCACCTTCTGACCGAGGATATTGTACACGACGAGCGCGACCCGCGCCGTTCGCTCAAGGGTAAAAGCGATGGTCGTCGTCGGGTTGAACGGATTGGGATAGATCGATTCGATGGCGAAATGCCCGGGAGTCGGCGGCGTCCCGGGATCGCTCGCGCCGGGGCTGCCAAGGTGATGATTGATGCCGCTGTTTTTGTCGTCCCCCAGGTATTTGGGCCAGACCATTTGGTCGGGAAGATACGGCGACTCCAGATTCCAGACGAACAGATCCTTATCATCGCCGCAGATGATCAGTTCGGTCAAACCGTCGCCGTCGATATCATCGGCCACCGGCACGAACAGACTCGATATCACCTGATTGGGCGGGGTCGGTGTGATAATCGGAAACCCCGGCGTGGTTTGACCGTCCGGCTCCCAAACAAACACCTCTTCGAACCCCCCGAGGAAATGTCCCCCCCGGCAGACGATATTGGGCAGTCCGTTGCCGTCGACATCGGCCACGATCGGGTTCGACAGCATGTTGCGGACCTCCAGAAGGCACCCCGCCGGCAGATTCGGATCCGGCACGAACGGCGTCCCATCGAAATTATATGCATACAGGCGGCCGAGATCGAGATTGGAAAAGGTGACTATGATTTCCTTCCGTCCGTTCCCGTCGAGATCGGCGCACACCGGCGCTCCGACCAGCCAGCTTCCCGAACCCTGATATCCGGACAGGTTCTCCAACCGAACCGGCCATCCGGCGATGTCTTCCCGGCCATCCCGAGTCACCCAGATACTGATGATGCCGAGGGTGTCGCTGCCGGCCACAATGATTTCCAGGCCGCCGTCCTCGTCGACATCGGCCAATACCGCCCCGGTGGACTCCCCGATCTTGCGGGCCAGAGGACTGCCCCAGTCGAACGGAGGCAGGCCGTTCCTTCCGTTCCAGATATAAATGCCGGAATAAGTCTGCATCGTGCTGTAGGCGGCCACGACTTCATTGACGCCATCCGCATTCAAGTCAGCCGCGGTCACAAACGGCGCCGAATTCCCGACGAACGTGGCCGTATCGAAGATGTTCGGATCGAGGGCCGTAAAGAGGCCGTCCAGAGAATAAAAATAGGAGTCGCCGTTGAATCGATAGGCCCGGACTTCACCGACTCGCGACATGTAAATGATCACCGAATCGCCGTGGTCGAACAGCTGGGTCGGCACCGGGATCGGATACGAGAAATAGGCCAATCCGGTGGAAGCCGCCTTCGGCCAACCCGGCAACGCCTCTCCGCGGTAATTATAGCACCCAAACAGGTTCGACCCGGTGATGATAATATCCGGCAGGCCATCGCCGTCGATATCATCAAAGGCCGGCATGGATCGCATATCATGATCGGCGGCCGTCGGAAACCCGGGTAAAAGGTCCCCGTCGGCGTCATACGCATATACTCCCTGCTGGGTTCCGACGACGATTTCTTTGCGGCCATCGCCATCGATATCAGCGGTCGCGGGCGAAAACGCCAGGTAGGTCGGCAGGTGGAGGGGAAAGCCGGACCGCA
>JAAZOE010000102.1 GCA_012797915.1 Candidatus Zixiibacteriota bacterium
ACACCAGGCGGCCGCATTCCTCTCGTGCGGACAAGACCCCGATGGAGGTATATTGGGAAAGCATGGCGGCATGATGAATCAAACCAAATCCACCTTAACCAGGCCGCCATACTGTCCAACAAACCCGTACCACGTCTATAGGCTGCTGCGCCACCTCACTTATTGGCAGCCGCTTAGGCCGTATTTCATTGGCATTGGCGATAATAGCTTCATCAGACCTTATGCGTCTGCACATCTATTGCTCTCCTATGTCTTCCCTGCCGCTTCCGGCAGATAAATGGGCGGGGCGGCCGATGCCGGGGAGGCATGACCGCACCCGCCCCTCAGCGGGCACCGGGATGCGAAGCTCCTGTGAACGTATCCGCAACATGAAAGGAGAATCCTTGCCCTGTCACCTCCACCTGCACCTGCACCTATAGCCACCGCACAAAGACAGCCTTTGTGCCCACGGCAATCCCGAATCACCTCCGCGCTCGTGCGGACAGTCCGGGGCCGACCGGTTCCCAACCACCAATCGGCCCCATCCCAAGAAGGAGGCAACCGTCGACTCACTCGCCCACGGGTCCATCAGAGCTGCGAAAGGTGGTCGAGGAGCCCGCAACGGGAAAACGGTAATACAACTTTCGTGCCGGAATGACGCGGCATGCGATAATATTTGCTATGTCGCTGGTATCTATTAGGATAGCGTTTTGCGACGGATGGTCGAATGCGATGTGACACGAGGCGATTTCGAGGTTTTTTTACGCAGTCGTTTACGCAGCTTTACGCACGTCGGCGTATGTGTATGGGCAATATAATGTTGCAGCTGCGTAGAAAATCGGCTGTCCTGCGTAAATGCGTAAATCCATTTTGTCCGGCCGCATTGCGCACGGGTGGCAATCGCAACTCTGTCCGACTGGATAGGACAATGACCATCCGCGAACAAGATATGGATTTGCGGGTTTTATCGGGCGGGAAATTTTATATCGGCCGCGGATATGGTGGAGGGGGGAGGATTCGAACCTCCGAAGGCATCGCCGACAGATTTACAGTCTGTTCCCTTTGGCCGCTCGGGAACCCCTCCAGTCATTTCAGTTGTCAAACCCGGCCGAGTCATTTATTCAGCCGGCGAGAGGACTCGAACCCCCGACCAGCTGATTACAAATCAGCTACTCTACCAACTGAGTTACGCCGGCCAAGTCAAAACAGGCCTGTAAAATACACTTCAAAGTCGGCCTGTCAAGTCCTTTTCTTTATCGGTCCGACCGGGCGGTCATTCAGCCTGGTCCGCCAAATAGGATGATCGCTTCCCGGGCCTAGGAAAAGGCCCTCGTTTCAGGCGCTCCTCAGGCGGTTCCCGAGGCAGCCGGGCCGAAGACCTCACCGGCCGGGCAGAGCCGCCGCAAAGAGCCGATCTTTCGGCCGTACCAGAGCGCCCCCAGGATACAAACCAGTCCCCCGATAAGCAGGGTATGCGGGGCGCCGATGCCGGAGGCGACGGTCCCGGCCAGGATGCTGCCGAACGGGACCATGCCCCGGAAGGCCACGGTGTAGAAGCTCATGACTCTCCCCCGCTTGTCCTCATCGGCGATGGTTTGCAGGACCGTGTTGCTGCCGGCCATTTCGGTGATCATTCCGAATCCGGTAATCGCCATGAGGAGGATGGACAGGGGAATCGACCTCGAGAAGGAAAAGAGAACCAGCCCGAGGCCGAAAATCCCGGCCGCCAGACCGAGCGTTTTTCCCAAACCGCGGACGTTTTTGCGGGAAGCCAGAGAGATCGCGCCGACCAGGGCGCCGACGCCCGTGGCGGCCATGAGGAAGCCGAGAGTATTGGGGCCGCCGTGAAGGATGGTCTTGGCAAAGATCGGCATCAAAACGATATACGGCATCCCGATCAGGCTGATGAGGGCCAGAAGCAGGATGACCGCGCTGAGCGGCGGGAAGCCGAAGACATAGGAGAAACCGGTTTTCATCCCCTGCCAGACCGGTTCGTGACGGGCGGTCTTGTTCTTGCGGTATCCTTTCATGGCTAAAAGGGCGCCGATCACGGCGATGAAACTGAGGCCGTTGATCAAAAAGCAGTACCCCTCCCCGACCGCGGCGATGAGGATGCCGGCGACCGACGGGCCGATCAGGCGGGAGCCGTTGACCATGATGGAGTTGAGGGCGATGGCGTTGCTGAGGTCTTCCTTGCGTTCCAGCATATCGGGGACGAACGACTGGCGGATCGGCATGTCGAAGGCGTTGATGAAACCCAGAAGACAGCTGAGGACGATGATATGCCAGACGGCGATCACATCGGCCAAGATAAGGCCGGCAAACAATAGGGCCTGGATCATCGAGGCGACCTGCGTGGCGACCAGCAGGCGATGGCGATTCATGCGGTCGGCCAGGACGCCGGCGACCGGCGCAAAGAGCAAACTGGGGAGGTTGCCGACAAAGCCGACGATGCCCAATAGCGCGGCGGACCCGGTGAGACGATAGACCAGCCAGCTCTGGGCGACGACCTGCATCCAGGGGCCGGTCAGGGAGATGATTTGCCCGATGAAGAAGAGGCGGAAGTTCCGGTGCCGCAGGGCGCGGAAAGTCCCTTTCACCCCGGTGGGGATATCGGAGCCATCAATCTGTATCGTGTTGCCTGTGGCCATACCGTTTGCGTCAACAATCTATCGTCCGATCGGTTCCATCGCAAGGATTGAAGTCGAGCGGTCATTTCCGCGGCTTCCAGAGGAACCGGCCCAAGTCGATGGTATCATCGGGACCGAACACCACGTTTTCTTTCTCCAACAGACTTTTCTGCAACTCATACCCCCCGCCGGGAGGAAGGGAAATCTGTCCGTTGCGGTTGATGACCCGGTGCCAGGGGAGTTTTTCGGTCTTCCAAGAAGAGTTCAGGATACGGACGACCTGGCGGGCGCCGCGCGGTTCTCCGGCCAGAGTCGCGACTTGGCCATAGGTGACGACTTTTCCTTTGGGGATCCGCTGGATCAGGCGCACGGCGCGGGTGTGGAAGGTGTCGGGCGAGGCGGGCTTGGTCGTTTGCTTTTTCATGTACGGTTACCTGGTCGGGTTTCTCGGTCATCCCCGACGTTGTCGGGGACCGATGCGGAATTCGGCCTGCTTTCAGCGTGCCCTCTACGAGTAATTGCGGTCATTATGCGTCTCAGGCCTCCTTACTTAAACCCACCGGTTCGGTGGGGTACCTGGTTGAGGATTCGGACGACCTGGCGCGCCCCACGCGGATCACCGGCCAAGGTCGCGACCTGGCCATAGGTGGCGACTTTTCCTTTGGGGATCCGCCGGATCAGTCGCACGGCGCGGGTGTGGAAGGTGTCGGGCGGGGACGGTTTGGTCGTTTGTTTTTGAATGGGTGTTTATCCTGTCGGGTTTCTCGTTTCTCCTGTATGACGCGGGACTCTATGGGAACGCGCCCACCATCGCGGGCGTGCAGCCGCACGCCCCTACAAAAAGAATTATTCATCGACGAACAAAAACTCCAGGGTTGCCTCGGTCGGTGAATGATGCGTCAGACGGCAGCATCCCGGCCAATTGAACCCGAATCGTCCGGGGGTGGTTGAGGGGCAGTTGATCAGATAGCGGTTTCGGTTCAGGTCGACACGGTGCGCGGAGAACGGCGGATGGATATCTTCGAAAACGATTTGACGCGTTTCCCGGTTCTGGACGGCTACGCGGGCGATATGGATATGCCCGCCGAAGAAGAGGTCGTACTGGGGATAATGGTCGAGGATGACGTCAATATCCGATTCATCAAGCAGGTAGGTCAGAATGTCCTCGGGCGCGCCATGATAGAAAATCATCCGGCCGTCGGTATGGTTTTCCTTATAGGTCGCGAGGAAACGGAGACCATCGGGCCCGATCTGCTCGGTATGACGCATGATAGTCTCAAAAGCGTTGCGTGAATACCATTGTCCATCGACCTGGCCGAGGGCGAGAAGCTCATGGTTGCCCTTGATGCGGACATCGAAATCGGCCAGCATATCCAGCACGGTGCGGGGATCGTCGCCGTAGCCGATGGAATCGCCGAGGAAGATTTTCTGCTCAATCGGTCCGGTTTTGCGGGCCAGGTTGATCACGGCCGAAAGTGATTCCGGGTCGGCGTGGATGTCGGAAAAGATTAGATGTGATGATGGTGGCATCATGTTCCTTTCAAGGGACCTTCGAGATTATCAGGTAATCCTTTTCGAATGTCAATCACCAAACGCTCCCGGCGCAGCAGGAGGCACGGTTTTTCGTTGGACAAGTATGACCGCCTTGCGGTTACGCAGAAATGGGTTCGATTGGTTATTTTTGATACTCTCTCTATGTCGTCTCCCCTCACCCTCCACCCCGGCGAAGCCAAAAGGAACCCAAAACGAAGCCGCCACGGCAATTGTTTTTATTGCAGGCAAGTTATTCCCCGGCCGTCGCATACGGCGATGGGAGCAAAGGATAATTGGGTTCGTTTGCTCATTTTTTGGGGGCCCCATGATATTGGAGTTTTTGTCTGAGACCGGCAGGTCACATCCTCCGAGGCGGACAAGACCTGCCGGAACCAAAACCCCTCACCCCCAGCCCCCCTCCCAGAGGGCGAGGCGAGCAGGAGCCCCGTGCAGGCGATAGAGTAATAGGCAGATTGCGGATTCGACGGGAT
>JAAZOE010000103.1 GCA_012797915.1 Candidatus Zixiibacteriota bacterium
CAGTACCTGCCTTTTTCCTGTCAGTCGGTTTCTTACGGCAAACGAATGCGTTCGGCCGCCGCCAAGCTGATAATCCTGCCGATACTTGTGATCTGTATGACCATCGGCCTGGCTGGGTCGGCCCGGGCGGCGTTTATCGATGAGGCCCAAATCAAGGCCACGGTCGACGCGTATGCCGCCGTTTCGGGCAATGCCCAAATTGCCCGGTTCGAGAAAGGGGTCCGGCAGGCGGCCGCGTTCTGGCGGGAAGAGGATGGTTCCGTCGCCGATTTCGACCGGTTCTGCCGCGACAACTTCATCGCCGACCCCGCCCTGTTGCAGCAGACCGCAGACCGTTTGGATGCCGCCTTTGCGGCCATCAACGGGTACTTCGAAATGATGGGCCGCGAACTGACCTGGAATCTCGATATCGATACCGGCCCGATTCTGCCGATCGACTATATGCTAGGGCAGTATTCTCCTTCGGCGCACGTGGGCGACGATCTGTACAAGAATAAGATCGCTTTCGTCATTCTGCTGAACTTCCCCAAGTACAGCCTGGAGGATCGTTTACGCCTGGGGCCGTCCTGGACCCCGAGCCAATGGATGCAGGCGCGACTGGCCGGATGGTTCGATTCGCGCATCCCGCCGGAGGTCTGGCAGGAACAGTCTCAGGCGATCACCAAAGCCGCCGATTATATCAGCAACTACAACATCTATATGCATCACCTGTTGACCAGCGACGGCAAGCGGCCGTTTCCCAAGGGGCTTCGCCTGCTCAGCCACTGGAACCTTCGCGATGAACTCAAGGCGCTCTATGCCGAAAAAGACGGCTTGGCCCGGCAGAAGATGATCTATGCCCTGATGGGCAAGATTGTCCGCCAGGAAATCCCGGCGGCGGTGATCAACAATCCGGCGGTGGACTGGACCCTGGCCATCAACAAAGTCACGATCTCGCCGGAGGTCGATGGCCCGGTGCGGTCCGACTGGAAGCAAACCGGCGCGCCGGGGACGGTGGTGGACAACGCCGCCGAACCGTGCACCCGTTTCCAGCAGATATTGAATATGTTTCATGCCGAACGGCGGATTGACGCCTTCTATCCCCATCTGCCGACCGTGAGCGACCGTCGGTTCCAGCGCGACCGCGAAATCCCCGAGGCGACGATCGAACAGATGTTTGTCTCCGTGCTGTCATCGGAAGCCGTGGCCAAGACCGGGAAGCTGATCCGCAAGCGCCTCGGCCGGTCGCTGCAGCCATTCGATATCTGGTACGATGGTTTCAAACTGCGCAGCACGATCAGCGAAGACAGGCTGGACAGCCTGACCCGCGCCAAGTACCCGACGGTCGCGGCGTTCCAGGCCGACCTGGGGAATATCCTTCGAGGCCTGGGATTCGATGCCTCCCAGGCCGATTACTTGACCTCTAAGGTTACGGTCGATCCGGCCCGGGGTTCGGGGCATGCGGCCGAACCGGGTCGTCGCGAAGACAAAGCCCATTTGCGGACCCGGGTCGGGGCCGACGGTATGGATTAAAAGGGGTACAACATCGCCCTGCACGAATTCGGCCACAATGTCGAACAGGTCTACTCGCTTAACCGGGTGCCGTATGCGATCCTGCGCGGCGTCCCCAACTCCGCCTTCACCGAGGCGTTCGCCTACGTGTTCCAGGAACAGGATCTTCGCCTGCTGGGATTCGATGACAACGTTCCCAACGCCCAGTATCTGGCCGACCTCGATGTCCTCTGGCAGATGTATGAGATTTCCGGCGTGGCTTTGATCGATATGAAGATGTGGCGCTGGTTGTATGACCATCCCGAGGCCGATGCGCGTCAGTTGCGCGATGCCGTTGTGGCCATCGCCAAGGAGGTCTGGAACGCCTATTACGCCCCGGTGTTCGGCACCAAGGACGTCGACCTGCTGGCCATTTACTCGCACATGGTCGATTATCCGCTGTACCTGCCCGATTATCCGCTTGGGCATATCATCTCCTTCCAGATCGAACGGTACCTGAAAGGGAAGAACCTGGGTCAGGAGATGGAACGGATGTGCGCGGAAGGGTCGGTGACGCCGGATCTCTGGATGCAGAAGGCGGTGGGCAGTCCGATCTCGGTCAAGCCGATGCTGGATGCCGCCGATGTCGCCCTCAAGGCCCTGGCCAAATAGAAGGTATTGGGATCATCTCTGGGAGTTTCAAACCCGGCCGACAATTCCGTCGGCCGGGTGCTTCTTCACACCGATGACCACCGCATCAAATCCTATCGGATCGATTGTAGAACGACCAGCGCCTTCTCGGCCATCTGCTTTTGAAATGCGGCCAACTCCGCCGGAGTGCGTTTCTGTTTGAGAAACTCCTCCGTGAGGGCAAGAATCTCCGTCTCGGTGTTGCGAATCAACGGCAAAAAGCCGGTGCCGGCGTCGTTGTCCAGACGAACGCAGTTGAGATAATTGTCGTTGTTGCCGTCTTTCAGCGGACGGACGATATCCTTGATCCGTAGCGACTGGCCCCAGAGCGGAGCATCGACGCCGTTCCACAAGGGGTCGGGGCTTTCTCCGGCCTCTACCCAGACCGGTACGGCGATGGCGCAGACCGGTTCCCCCGTGATGACCCACATCGTCGCCATCGACAGAGAGTCGCCCGGTTTCCGACCGACCAGCACGACGGCCGAGGCGGTCGACTGTCGGTCGATGCAGTCGCCGGTGTATAGCCACTGGTCTTCGCCCGACGGCGCTTTTTGGAGATCATCGAGTTCGGGGGATTTCAGAAGTACATGGCCTAGATCGCGGGTGAACCGGCCGAGGATTTCCTCGAACGTTACCTGTCCGGCCGGGAACCGCCGGAACAGTTCCGTGGCGCGGTCGAAACGCAGATATCCGGCCCCCGCTCCGGGCGTGCCGCTCCGGGAGAAATTGGTATTGACCAGGTATTTTTCCGGCGCCGCGGCGGCATCGTATTTCTCATATCCGTGGTTGTGCACTTCAAACAGCATTGCCGCCCCGGAGGAATCGAAGACCCCGTAATTGGCCAGACTGCCGAATTTGGGTCCCTGGTTGGCGCGCAGATATTGCTCGAAATCCGCCACCGTGCGGCAGGTCCGCAGGGCGTCGGCCATGATGACCCCTTCGAGGTCCTTGGTCTCGTCAGGATTTTCCGGCAGGTTGTAGGCGACGGTGTTCATGATGGCGAATCCGGCGGCGTTGAGGCCGGCGAAACACTTCCGTCCGGAGGCGTCGTCGGCATCGGTCAAGGCCAGATACGAAAACGGACAATCCTGCACATATATCACCTTGTTGGACAGGTAGTCGGTATCCCGATTCTTCCATAACAGGGGCCGGCCATCGTGGCTGGCGCCGGGGCTGACGACCGCCGAGGTGCATTCTTCACCCGCCGTAGTGTCCGATACGCCGGCCATGAACAGGGCCAGGAGAATACCCGCGATACGCTTTC
>JAAZOE010000104.1 GCA_012797915.1 Candidatus Zixiibacteriota bacterium
GACCAACTTCGTCCAGGTCCAGATTCGGACGATAGCGTTTCGCCAGGAGAATCAAGCCGAAAGCGCAGCCGCCCTGGTCCGGGCCGGCGCCTCCCTCGACAGTCTGGCCCTGGCCTCCTCGCTGGATACCTACCGGTACCGCGGCGGATTGCACAATCTCAAGCCGCTGATTGACGTCGAGGAACCGTACCGGAGCCACGCCGCCGCCATGCAACCCGGCCAGATATCCCCGATCTTTCCGTATCGAGAGGCGTACGCGTTCTTCCGACTGGAACAGCGTCTTCCCGCCGACACGGCCGAATACTCCCGCTACGTGCCGGAAATCCAGTCGGTTTTTCAGGCGCGGAAACGGGACGCCGCCTGGAAGGTATTCATGCAGGAGATGGAAACCCGGTTTCCGGCAACGGTCGATTCGGCCATTCTGGCTCGAATTGAAGCCGATTCCGCCCTGCTCTTCACCCCGACATTCGTCAACGACAACCCCGCGGTGGTGGTGCGGGTCGACGACCGGCACACGCTGACGGAAGGAAAACTGCGAAGCACGGTGTCCCGCCAGGCCATGACCAGCGGGGATGAACGGTTCGGCCGCAGCATCGAAAAGGCCCTGCGGGAGGCCACGGAAGAATTGCGCCTGCTGGCCGCGGCCGACGCCGATCGGTTCCGGGAGCGCCCGGAGGTGACCGCCCGCCATGCCGACAGCCGCGACAGCGCGCTTGTCGACGCCTACCTGAAGGAAACGGTCGTCGCCAAGATCACTTTCAACCGCGAGGAATTCGCGGCATATTACGCCGAGCACCCGGAGGAGTTCCGCGAACCGGCCCAAGTGAAGGTCGACCGGATCGCGGCGGCCGATTCGGCCGCGGCGTTCGAGGCCGCCCGTCGTCTGGCCGACGGCGCCGATTATGGCTACATCGCCGGGCAGTACAACATCGGGGTCAGCGACGGTACGGCGCAGGAGTGGGCTCCGCTGGCCTCGTTTCCGGATAATATCCGAAACGATCTGGATACGCTGACCATCGGCCGGTCGACCCGGCCGTATAACACCTCGGACGGGTGGATTATTCTGCATGTCGCCGACCGCCGTCCGGGCCGGGTCAAGCCGCTGGCGGACGTGGAAATGAAAATACGCGAGGTGATGTTCCGGCGGAAGTTCGCCGAGGGACTGGATCGGGTCCTGGCGGTCTTGAAACAAGAATCAACCATCACCCGGAATGAAGCGGAGATCGACCGGTATTTCGGATCGAATAAATGATCGGGCGGCAAGCGTCCGGTGAATTATCGGAGCAGTCCATGGTCACACGGAGAGAGACAGGGAGATCGGGCGGGCAGCGCATTCTCGCGGCGGCGGTCATCGTCGGGGTGATGGTCGTTGCCGTCATCCAGCTGACGGCACCCGACGGCGCCGCCCAGGTCAAGCGCGGCAAGCGGTTCGCGACCTCCGGCAATTGCCTGAGCTGTCATGAATCGTCGAAGTTCCCCGGCCAGGTCAAACACGCGCCGTTCGAGGAAAAAGACTGCCTGTCGTGCCATAAGCCGCATGGCATGGTCGGCATGCTGCGGCTCAAGGAAGACGGCGCGGCCCTCTGTTACCTTTGTCACGACAAACCGGGGTTGGGGCTGGAACGGCCGGTAGTGCATCAACCGGCCGCCAAGGGCCAGTGCACAGTCTGTCATAATCCGCACGCCGGGCAGGACCAGGGGATACTGGCCAAACCGATGCCGGAGCTTTGTTTCACCTGTCATGACCGGACCGAGTTCGACCGCCAGCATCGACATAAACCGCTGGACAAAGGATGCTTTGCCTGCCATGAGACGCATGGCGGCGATCATCCCGGCCTGCTAGTCAAGGACCGCAACGATCTCTGCCGGGATTGCCATGCGCCGGATGAGGCCGCCTTTGTCAAAGCCCATAGCGGGTATCCCGTCCAGGAGGCTGCATGCACGATGTGTCACTCGGCGCATACCTCGGACAAACCGAATCTATTGACCGTTTCGGTCCATGCTCCGGTGGAAGGTCTGCAATGCGACGGCTGTCACCAACCACCGGGAAGCGAGAAGCCGTTCGCGCTAACGGCCGAGGGCGGCGCCCTCTGCCTGACCTGCCATGAAATAGACACCGACGACGGTCATCCGCCGGTGGTCGAGGGACAGTGTCTGACCTGCCACGACCCGCACGGCTCCGGGCGGAAGATGCTCCTGGCGAAACCGGCCAATGTACTTTGTCTGGAATGCCACGATGATGTGGCCGGGCAGACGGCCAAAAGCTCCAGCCATGCTCCGGCCAAACAAGACTGCACCCTTTGCCACAGCGGCCACGGCAAGCTGAAAACCAAACTGATCGCCAAGGATATCAATACGCTTTGCCTGGACTGCCACCCAACGGTTAAAAAATCCCTGGCGACGGCGAACACCCATCCGCCGGCGGTCGATGGCTCCTGTCTGGATTGCCACACGCCGCATGGATCGTCGTTTGACCGTCTGACCAAAACCAACCGCCTCGATTTGTGCGGGGAGTGCCACGACCAAACGAAGCGTTGGATGGTGCAAAAGGATATTCATGCCCCGATCAAGGCCGGGCAGTGCAGCGAATGCCACGACGCCCACGGATCACCACAAGCCGGACTGCTCCGCGGCGCCCCCAACGCCCTCTGTCTCACCTGCCATAAAGCCCTGGTCGAGGGAGGCGAGGGGATGATCAACCACGCGCCGTTTGAGGGACAATCGTGCGACGCCTGTCACACGCCTCATGCGTCCGATCATAAGGGACTTCTTTCCGGGCCGATGAACGAGGTCTGCGGGGCCTGCCATGAGAGCATCGGCGGCGATACCGCCGCCGTCAGCCGGCATCAGCCGGTCCTGGACGGCAATTGTACGGGATGCCATCAGCCCCATCGCTCGGCGATGGCGGGCCTGCTGCTGGACAAGCCGAATCCGCTCTGCCTCTCATGCCATGACGAGATCAAGCAGGCGATGGCTTCCGGGACGGTCCATGCGCCGCTGACCGACGGCGACTGCCTGGCCTGTCATGCGCCGCACAGCAGTCGGTTCACCACGCTGCTGACCGCAGATGTTCCGGGGCAGTGCCTCACCTGCCATGACGGCGATGAGTCAGCCTTCAAAGCCAAGCATCTGCAATTGAGCGGCAGTCAGATCGATTGCCGGAAATGTCACGACCCGCACGCCGCCAAGGACGCCGGAATGACCCTCCCGGTGGCTCATGATCCGTTCACCGGTGGGGCCTGCGACGCGTGCCATGAAACTGCACCCGAACCGCTCCGGCAGGAGGGAAAGCGATGATGCGGCGGATATTCCTTTCGATGGCGGCGGCGATACTGCTGGCCGCCGGCATCCGGGCGGCGGTGGTCGAAGTGAAAGAACCGGCCGCCTGTTACTCCTGCCACAGCGACATCGAAAACCTGGCGGCCAAGAAATTCCGCCATACGGCCTTCGTCAGCGGCAAATGCTCTTCCTGTCATAATCCCCACGCCAGCCGCCATGCCGGGTTGCTCAATGACGGCCTTAAAGGGCTCTGTTTGTCCTGTCATGAAACCATCGCCGGCGAGATGGCGCAAACGTCGGCGCATCAGCCCGCCATGGCGGGTGATTGTTCGGCCTGTCACGACCCGCACGCCGCCGACGTCCGCAACCAGTTGAAACAGAAGACGCCGGCCCTCTGCCAGTCCTGTCATCCCACCGTCGCCGCCTGGCTGGGTCGTCGTTTTGTCCATCAACCGGTCGCCGAAGGTAACTGCGCGGCCTGCCATGCCGCTCATGGATCGACGCAGGAGCGACTGCTCGGCGCGGCCGTGCCGGGACTCTGTTTCGGATGCCACAAACCGGGCGCCGCCCTAGCGGCGGCCCACAAGGGTTTCGACATGGGTAAGGCTGACTGCACCACCTGCCATGATCCGCACGCCTCGACGATGGCCTCTCTGTTGATGCCCAACCAGCATGCCCCGTTCAAAGGGGGCAATTGCGGCACCTGTCATGCCACCGGGGCGGGGGCCGGGATGGCCCTGACCGCCGATGTCATGACGCTCTGCGGCAAATGCCATCAGACGGTCCTCAAACAAGCCTCGGCCGCCCATAACCACAACCTGGACGACCCGCGTTCCTGCCTGAACTGCCACAATGCCCATGCGGCCTCGGCCTCGTCGCTTCTGGTGGGCGAGCAGAAAGACCTCTGCTTCCGCTGTCATTTCAAAGGTGAGGCGTACAAAGGGAAAAAAGAAACCTACCTGACGCACGACGGCATGGAATGTTCAAATTGTCACACCGTCCACGGGTCGGACAACGCCCAATACCTGACCACCACGGGCCTCGAACTGTGCACCGGATGCCATGCCGACGCCCATAAAGGCTCCCATCCGGTCGGGGCGGGGATCATCGACCCCCGTACCAAGACGGACATGACCTGTCTGGCCTGCCATACACTGCACGGTGCGGAGTTCAAACCGTATCTGCCGTTGAATCCCTCGCAGGAACTCTGCCTGCAGTGCCACCGCAAGTGACCGATGATCGACCTCGGCCCGGCCCGAATGGCCGGGCCGACTCTCCGGAGTAATCCCGTTACCCATACCCCCTCCCCTATTGACCGATTGACAAAATCGCCATCTCTAGGTATGTTTCATTGAATACCTGCAGACGGCGGACTTCCCGGGCAGACGATGGTTTCGTCGTCCCGTCATCTCCATCGCGGTTCGCCTCGCCCGCCCGCCGGACATTTCTTGGGAGGGTTGTATGTCGAAAATACCGATATCCGGAACTCCGGTCCGTATCCTTGCCGGAATGACGCTACTGTGTGCCGTGGCGGCCCTAGCGGCGGGGAATATCCATGCGCAAGCATCGCCGCCGACCGACCATGCCGAGAAGCCATGGAAAGACTATCCCCGCGGTGTCGAGGTGACCCGCTGGCCGGAGCAGTCACCGATTCGCCCGATCACCTATGCGGAATGGAAGGCCAAACAACCGGCGGTGGAGCCGTTTCGGACAATCCTGGTGGAAAAGCGGGTTCCTGATATTCGGCTCAAGTCCGACGGCGATGTCGGGATCATCATCAACGCCGTTCTCTACTCTCAGATTCAGGCTGCTTTGGGCCAGTATCTCAGCGATTTGGCCGTCGACGGTTACACCCCCGCGGTGTATACCGTCAGCGGCGGCACGGCCCCCGAGCTCCGGTCCTTCCTGCGCGATCTGCATGAGGACGGGATGGATGGGGCCGTTCTGATCGGCGATTTGCCGACGGCTTGGTTCGAAACGGTATGTTGGGACCCGCCCGAAGACGAACAATTCCCGTGCGACCTGTATTACATGGACCTCGACGGCACCTGGACCGACAACGATTCCGATGGTTTGTACGATCTGCACCGGGACGAAATCAATCCGGAGATTTGGTTTGGGCGTTTGACCGCCTCGCCTCTGACCATGACCGGCAAGACCGAAGCCGAACTCCTGCAGCATTACTTCTTCAAGAATCATTTGTATCGCACCGGCAGTCTGCCGGTCAATGACCAGGCCCTGGTGTATGTCGATGACGATTGGTCTGAAGGGAGCTGGTGGGAAAGCGAAATCGTCGGGGCCGTCTATCCCGACCGGCTACTGGTGGCGGACGATACGGTAACGGTAGCGGCGGATTATGCGGCCAGATTAACGCAATACTATGAACTGATTGAGATCTGGGTCCATTCGGATCCCATGACGCACCATTTCAAAATTCCGCCCGGTGTCTGGCACACCACCCTGGGGGTCGGCGAGATGGTGAGCATCGATCCCCCTGGAGTTTTTTATAATCTCTTCGCCTGTTCCAATGCCCGGTACGTGGAGGATAATTACATGGCCGGGTGGTATATCTTCCATCCTTCGGGCGGCTTGGCGGCAGTCGGCAGTACCAAAACCGGCTCGATGCTCTTTTTCGATTACTTCATGAATCCCATCGCCTCCGGACGGACCTACGGCGAAGCGTTTCTCGATTGGGTTGCCTTCATCACCTCCGACGGGGTGGAAGATTGGGAAAAGTGCTGGTTCTACGGCATGAGTTTCTGCGGCGACCCGACACTCCTGCCACACCTTTCGTCCTGTCCCCGAATCATCGCTCATGGTGAAACGGATACCGAATACGGCGATGGCGACGGATTCTATGAACCGGGGGAAACGGTGGCATTTACCGTCACGGTGACCAACAACGGCGCCAAACCGGCCCGGGATGTCTCGGTGACCTTGTCGACCGATGACGGGTCGCTGGTCATTTCCCAGAGAGAAATTATATTCGGGGATATCGCCAAGGGCGTTACGATGACCAATACTTCTTCGCCGTTCCTGGTGACAATCCCGACCGAATATACGGGCCGGACCGATTCCTTCTTCCTCGATCTGCGGTGGAACGACGGGGCCGGGAAGGACCAGGTGGCTTTCACCCTGCCGATCGGCAATATCCCGATCCTGCTGGTTGACGATGATAACGGCGGCAACCGGGAGAAGTTCTACACCGAATACCTGGACAAACAGCGGATTCCCTGCACCCATTGGGTCTGCCCCCCGGTGCCAACCACCTCCGACCTGCAGAAATATGATATCGTCATCTGGTACACCGGCGATTACCGGGCCGAACCGTTGGATGCATCCAAAATCGACGCCATCAAGGGATACCTCGACGGCGGCGGGCAGATGCTTTTAACCGGACAGGCGATCGCCGCGCAGCTGTCTACGCTCGATCCAACGTTCCTCAGCGACTATCTCAAGGCGCAGTACCTCTCCACCAAGAATATCCCGATTCTGCCTTCCCTGCCGGGCGCGACGCTGTTTTTGCCGGAAGACACGGCCGTGATCGCCGGGTACGGCGGAGCCGGCAACCAGAGCAAGGAAGATCAGATCACGGCGACCGGCGGCGGCATCCCCGAATTGCAGTAATACGGCGACCCCGGATTGGGATGCGTCTCCTGGTGGGGCAGTTACAACCTGGTCTTCATGTCGTTCGGATTCGAA
>JAAZOE010000105.1 GCA_012797915.1 Candidatus Zixiibacteriota bacterium
GGTGCGCACGTAGAATTTCCGCTCCGGCGCGTCGGCGATGGCCTCGTTGCCGCGATACCGCACGAAGACCCAGTCGTTGGACAGGAAGCGGGCCTTATCGTCCTCCAGTAGGCGGAAGAAGGTCGAGCCGCGCTTGAGTCCCTTGGGGCCGATCAGGGCCAGGCCGTTGCCGCCGTAGTCGAGGCAGGCGGCCCGGATGCCGTGCACGTCCAGCAACCGTTCGCTGGCCTGGGCCACCATCCCCAGCGCCCAGCTGCGGATCTGGCCGTAGTAGCTGGAGTTGAAGATGATCGCCGTATGCAAATCGGGATGATAGTAACCGTACGGCGTGCGGCCGGCGACGCCGTCGACGGCGTAAATGACGCCGTGCGGCTCCACGTCCGACTCCAGTTGCGCCGGATACCAGTTCTCGACCCAGAAATCATACAGATGCGGCACGTTCGTGCGCAGCTGGATGATAATGCCGTTGATGTTGGCGTTCCATTCGAAGTAGCGGTCGTACGGCAGGGCGGCCTCGGCCTCCTGCACCAGGGCGTCCCGCTCCTCCAGCGCAATGGCCGTATTGGCTTCGGTCGCCGTCTTGGGATGGGTCATCACGTTCTGCAGCGCCGTCCGCTTGAACTGCGGCGATTCCTTCAACCGGGCCATGGCTTCGATGATCCGATCCATGCCCTTTTCGATGTTCTCCGAAGAGGTGGCGTAGGAAAGACGAATATTGTCCTCCGCGCCGAAGGCGCTGCCGGGGACCACCGCCACCGCCGCTTCCCGCAGCAGATAATAGGCCAGACCGTAGGAATTGCGGATTTTCATCCCGCCGTATTCGGTGTTGTAGAAGGATGAAACGTTGGGGAAGAGGTAGAAGGCGCCTTCCGGCTCATAGCAGGAGAGTCCCGGAATCCGCCGCAGTTTGCTCAACATGAAATTGCGGCGGGACTGGAATTCGGCCACCATGCGGTTGACCTCGGCCTGGTTGCCGCTCAACGCCTCGACCGCCGCCTTCTGGGCGATGGCATTGGCGTTGGAGGTCGTGTGCGACTGGACGATATCCATGGCGGCGATAATCTCGCGCGGCCCGGCGGCATAGCCGATCCGCCAGCCGGTCATCGAATACGATTTGGAAACGCCGCTGATCAGAATCGTTTTGGCTTTGATCTTGTCGCCCAGCGAGGCGACGGAGTGAAACCGGAACCCGTCGTAGACGATTTTGGCGTACATCTCGTCGGCGACGATTAACACTCCCTCGGAGGCGGCCAGATCGCAGAGTTCCAGAAGCTGATCCCGGGTATATCCCGAACCGGTCGGATTCGACGGGTTGTTGATGACAATGGCCTTGGTGTTGAAATTGAGATGGGCCTTGAGCTCATCGGGCGTCAACCGGAAGCCGTTGTCCTCGCGCGTGCGGACGATGACCGGCTTGCCTTTGACCATCAGCACCTGCTGCGGGTAGGAAACCCAGTAGGGGGCCGGGATGATGACTTCCTCGTCCCGGTTCACCACCGACATGAACAGGTTATAGAGGCATTGCTTGCCGCCGGTGGAAACGATCACTTCGTTCTTCTTGTACTCGACGCCGAAATCTTCCTTGAGGCGGACGCAGATCGCTTCCTTCAACTCGGGAATACCGTCGTTGGCGGTATACTTGGTGAAATTGGCGTCGATCGCCTTCTTGGCCGCGTCCTTGATGTCCGCCGGGGTCGGGAAATCCGGCTCGCCCACGGAAAAATCGATGACATCGATGCCTCCGGCCTTCATCGCCTTGGCCTTGGCCGATATCCGCAATGTTGGCGACAGCTCGAGGCGGCCGATTCTATTGGAAATCATCGCTTATTCCTTATTCGCGCCGCCGGCCTGCGGTTCCTTCCGGCCCAGGTTTTTCAGCCAGTCCTCCAGATCGAACCCGGTCAGTGATTTGACGACCGTCGGCAGTTGCGTCATCATCGAGGCCACCTCGCCGGTGATCTTCGAAGAACCCATCTTGCCGTCGTTGGAGACCATGACGATCTTGTCGACCTTGGACAATGGCGTGGCCATCTCCCGAGCCAGATCGGGCAGCTTCTCGAACATCATTTGTAGCAACGCCGGCTGCGAATAGGCGTTCCACGATTCGGCTTTGCGGCGCAGCGCCTCGGCTTCGGCCTGGCCGATCTTGGTGATCAATTCGGCCTCGATCATCCCCTGAACCCGTTTGGCCTCGGCCATACCCTTGGCTTCCGCCTCCAGGCGGAACTGTTCGGCTTCGGCCGGCTTGCGGACGCTCGCCTGCAGCTCTTCCTCGATCCGCTCGTTTTCCTTCTTCTGCAGGGCGATGGCCGAATCCTTTTCGATCATGCGGACTTTGGCTTCTTCCGCTTTCAACGATTGGTTGAGTTTATGCCGTTCCAGCTCGTAGGCAAAGTCGGCGTCGGCCTTCTTGCGGTTTAGCGAGGTCTGCAGTTCGGCCTTCTTCAGATCGAACTCGTGGTTGACCTCGGCCACCTTGGTCTCGGCCTGGAGCTTGGCGATGTCTCCCTCTTTCTTGGCCTCGGCCGACTTGATGATGGCGTCGCGCGCGGCCTCCGCTTCGGCCACTTCGGCGTCGCGCCGGGCCTGCACGATGCGGGGTTTCCCCAACGCTTCCAAATACCCCGACGGGTCGGTGATCTCTTTCAGGTTGAATGAGACCAGCTTCAGACCCATGTTGGCGAAGTAAGTCCCGGTGTCCTCGAAAACTTTCTGCGCGAACTCCTTGCGGTTCTTGTTGAGCGATTCCAGGTTCATCGTGCCGATCAATGCCCGGACCGAACCTTCGAGCGTGCGCAATGCGACGTCGCGGATATCGGTCAGCGGGCGGCCGAGGAATTGTTCGGCGGCCAGGTGAATCGAACCCTCATCGCTGGCGATCTTGACTTCGGCCGTCCCCTTGACGGTGGACCGGATGCCGTTGGCCGCGATGGAATCATCGACCTGGATGTTCATGGGGATGATTTCCAACGGCAGAACCTGGGCCTTTTCGATGAACGGCCGCACGAAGGTGCCGCCGCCGATGCGCAGCCGGTAACCGACCTGCCGCGTCGTCCCGTCCGGCAGGGTGATCGTACGCTTCTTGCCGCCCGAAATGATCAGCGCCTCGTTCGGGCCCACCTTGCGGTAGTTCTTCAGGACCACGAAAATCACGACCGCAGTCGCCACCACGACCACGACCGCGGCAACGATAATGATAATGAGGGAACTCACGATTTTCACTCCTTCAGGTTGATCGGGGAGCGTCTTGGTCGGACGCTTCACCCTCTTTGTGAACAGCCAAGATAACACGTCCGCGACGGGCCTGTCAACGGCTCATTATCCCGGCACCGCCGCCCGAATGCGATGTCGGCAAACTATCCTTTCATCAAAACCGCAATCGCGGCGACGTTGACGATGTCGTCGGCCGAACACCCCCGCGACAGGTCGTTGGCCGGCAACGCCAGCCCTTGGATGATCGGGCCGGTGGCGGTCGCCTTGGCCAGCCGTTCGGTCAGCTTGTAGCCGATATTGCCGGCGTCGAGATCGGGGAAAATCAACACGTTGGCCTGCCCGGCCACGGTCGACCCCGGCGCCTTCTTGGCCCCGACTTTCGGCAGGATGGCGGCGTCCAGCTGCAGTTCGCCGTCGGCCTCGATCGTCGGGTGCTTGGCCTTGAATATCTCCAGCGCCTTGCGCACCTTGTCCACATCCTCGTGTTCGGCCGACCCCTTGGTGGAAAACGACAAAAAGGCCACCTTCGGCGTCTGCCCGACCAGCTTGACCATCGTGTCGGCGGTGGAGGCGGCGATGGAAGCCAGCTGCTCCGGATCGGGATTGGGCACCACCGCGCAGTCGGCGAACATCAATATTTTATCTTTCTCGCCCTGGAACTCGGGAATGGTCATCAAAAACGAGGACGAGACGGTGCTGATGTTCGGCGCCAGGCCGATCATATGCAGGGCCGCACGCAGGACGTTGCCGGTGGTGTTGACCGCCCCGGCGACGGAGGCGTCGGCCTTCCCGGCATGGACCATGGCCGCGCCGTAATACAGCGGCTGCTTCATCGCCTCGGCGGCCTGCTCCCGGGTCATCCCCTTGGCTTTCCGCCGTTCGAACAGCACATCCACGAAGGCGTTATAATCGGGTGCGGTCGGGGGATTGATGACGGTGACCTTGCCGGTGTCGAGACCGTTCTTGGCCGCCAGCGCAGCGACTTCCTTCGGATCGCCCAGCAGCACCACCTTCATGATGCTCTCTTCCACCAGTCGGCGGGCGGCGATAATCGAACGTTCTTCGGTTCCTTCGGGCAGGACGACCGTGCGGCGGGCCTGTCGGGCCTTCTCTTTAATCGAACTCAAAATATCCATGTTGCGGCTCCCAATGCGTCAAATAGTCGGTCAGGCGCTGACCTGGCCGGAGGTTAAAAAGGCGGTGATGAACATCTCCAGGTCCCCGTTCATCACCCGCTGTATATCCGATGTCTGCGCCCCGGTGCGATGATCCTTGACCATCGTGTAGGGGTGAAAGACGTAACTGCGAATCTGACTGCCCCACTCGATCTTCTTCTTGGCGCTTTCGTACTTTTCCATTTCCTTCAGCTGTTCCTCGCGGGCCTGCTGATACAACCGCGACCGCAGCACCCGCATGGCCGAATCCTTGTTCTTGAGCTGGCTGCGCTCGGTCTGACACTGGACCACGATCCCGGTCGGAATGTGGGTGATGCGCACGGCCGAGGAGGTCTTGTTGACATGCTGGCCGCCGGCCCCCGAGGCCCGATAGGTATCGATGCGCAGGTCCTCGTCCTTGATGTCGATCACGATCGAATCCTCGATCTCCGGGCTGACAAAGACGGAGGCGAACGAGGTATGGCGGCGGCTGTTGGCATCGAAAGGGGATATCCGCACCAACCGATGCACCCCCGATTCCGCCTTCAGATACCCGTAGGCGTACTCGCCCTTAATGGTCATGGTGGCTGACTTCAAGCCGGCTTCCTCGCCGGCCTGATAGTCGATCAGATTGACCGCAAACCCCTGTTGTTCCGCCCAGCGGTTGTACATCCGAAAGAGCATCTCCGCCCAGTCCTGCGACTCGGTGCCACCGGCCCCGGGATGGATGGTCACGATGGCGTTGCGGGCATCATCCTCGCCCGATAGGTAGGTAGCCAACTCGAACTTATCCAGCTCGTGCGCGTATTGTTGCAGAGCGTCACCGATCTCGCGGGCTTCCTCCGGCGTCTCCGCGGCCAACTCCGCCAGTTCCGTCAGATCATTCAGCTCCCGTTCCAGCTTGCCGAAATCATCCACCCACCGCTTATGCCCGGCCAGGTCGCGCATGACGCCCTGGGCGTTCTCGGGGGAGTCCCAAAAACCGGGAGTCGCCGATTGCGCCTCAAGCTTGTTAATTTTTTCACGACGACTGTCGAGGTCAAAGAAACCTCCCGATATTGGAAAGTCTTGACCGCAAATTAGTTATAAGTTCTCGCGCTTCCCTATCCATTGGCTCCACCTTTGATAATTAGGGTGAATATATACCACATTGAAGCGGCAAAAGCAACTGTCTTCTTAAAAATCAGGAAATTTACCGCCGGTTGCTTTTTCCTCGTCAAACCGCCTCCCATGGCGTATCATTCACCGTCGTACGGGCAAGCCCAAAGTTTGTTCCCAAACCCGCCGGACGACCGAAACGGAATCGGCAGGCAACGCCGGAATATACGGAGCGGATATGGAGATTAAAACCCTCCTGGTAGGGATGATCGAAACGAACTGCTATCTGGCCTACAACCGGCCCGGCGGCGATGGCGTCATCATCGACCCCGGCGATGAGGCCGACCGGATCGCCGCCGAGATTAAACGGCTGGGCTTTGCCCCCAAGGCGATTCTCCTTACCCACGGCCACGGCGACCATATCGGGGCTGTCCCCGAACTCTACCGTCGTCTGAACGTGCCCCTCTACGCCGGCGCCGGGGAGGAGTCCATGCTGGCATCCCCCCAGGAAAACCTGTCGGCCCAGATCGGCCTGCCAATCAGCTGTCCGCCGTGCGAACGGCTGCTGGTCGACGGCGAAACGCTGACCGTCGGTTCCCTGACCTTCACCGTCATCGCCACCCCCGGCCATTCCCCCGGAGGGGTCTGTTACCTGGCCGGTAAAACGCTGTTTTGCGGCGATACCCTGTTTGCCGGCTCCATCGGCCGGACCGATTTCCCCGGTTGCAGCCACAAACGGCTGATCGCCTCGATCACCGACAAACTGCTGGTCCTGCCGGACGACACCGTCTGCTACCCCGGCCACGGTCCGACGACCACCATCGGCGATGAGCGCCGCGACAATCCCTTTCTCATTGGAGGATATTTTGTCTGACCGCAAGCGATTCGAGGGCGACCCCATAGCCGATTTCCACATCCACCCCGACTATTCGATCGATGCCAAAGGGAGCATCGATGATTACTGCCGCCGGGCGTTCGATATCGGCCTGTCCGAAATCTGTTTCACCACTCATTACGACGCCGACCCCAGCAGAGCCGATTTCGAGGGAGCGATGGTCGTTGGCGGCCAACGGGTGAAGATTTCCGACGAGGCGGTCCGGCGATATCTAGACGACGTGGATCGGGCGCGGGAAGAATACGGAAGGATCGGGCTGGTCGTGCGCAGCGGGATGGAATTCGGGTACTTTCCGGGATGCGACCGGGAAATATCCCGCCTACAAAGCAAATTTCCTTTGGAATACCGCCTCGGAGCCGTACACACCGTCGGAGAGCATTGTATCTGTTGTAAGGGCGAAGCCCCCAAGCTGTTTGCGAAGTTGACCGTGACGCAATTGGCCGACCGATACTTTGAACTGTTGACCGAATGTGCCGCCACCGGGTTGTTCGACTGCCTGGCCCATATCGATGCCTATCGCCGCTATGGCTTGGCCCATTATGGCGACGAAATAAACACCGTCCACCGCGGCCGGATCGAAAAACTGTTCGCCACGATGCAGGCCCACGGCGTCGGGTATGAACTCAACACCTCGGCCATCCGTCACGGCCATGCTGAATATTACCCTGCCATGGAGATCGTCAATCTGGCCCGCGCCGCCGGCGTGTCGCTGATCACTCTGGGATCGGATGCCCATCATCCCGATCAGCTGGCCCTCGATTTCGAGACCGCCGCGACCGTGGCCTATGAATTGTTCCCCTACGTCGACGAATAACGACCATGGTTCTCGACGGCCAAAAATTGAAACGAGGCTTTTATCTCCGCCCTACCCTGGAAGTCGCCCGCGATCTGCTTCGCAAACCCCTCGTCTTCCATCATCCGCAGGGCGTCCTGGCGGCGGACATCGTCGAAACCGAGGCGTATATCGGCCGGGATGATCCCGCCTGCCACGCCGCCGTCGGCCGCACAGCCCGCAA
>JAAZOE010000106.1 GCA_012797915.1 Candidatus Zixiibacteriota bacterium
GATTCGTTCGTGGTCGACACGGCCCGCAACCGGATGACGATCTACATCGAGATGTATGAAGGGCCGCGATACTATTTCGGGACGACGACCTTCACCGGCAACAGCCTGATCTCCTCGGACAAGCTGCACCGGGCGCTGAAATACACCCCCGGCGCGGTATTCAACCAGGAAAAATACGAAGAGTCGATGCAGGAATTGTACGGGGCGTATCAGGAGGAAGGCTACCTGCGCGCCCGGATCATGGACACCCGCCAGACGCGGGATTCCACGATCGATTTTGCCTATGATATCGTCGAGGGACTGCCGTCGCAGATCCGCCTGGTCGAAATCAGCGGCAACACCAAGACCAAGGACAAGGTCATCCGGCGGGAGATGATCGTCCGTCCGGGGCAGACCTTCCGGCGGTCATACCTGATGCGGTCGCTGCGCGACGTCATGCAGCTGAACTTTTTCGGCAATGTCGTTCCGGACGTGCGCGACCTGCCCTCCGGCGACGTCGATCTCATCATCAAGGTGGAGGAGAAAACCACCGGGCAGGTATCGGCCGGGGCCGGGTACTCGGGCCAGGACAAGCTGGTCGGCAACCTGGGTCTGGGGATCCCCAATTTCCGGGGCATGGGGCAGAGTTTCAACATCAGCGTCGATTTCGGCTCCCGCCGCAATTCGGTCTCGCTGGGTTTCACCGAGCCCTGGTTTTTCGGCACGCCGACGCTGGTGGGATCGGAAATCTACAGCTTGAACCGGGTCTGGTACAGCGATTTCACCGAGGGGCGGCGCGGCGGGGCGCTACGGCTGGGCCGGCGACTGCGATGGCCGGATACCTACAGCCGGATTTACTGGCGGTACCGTCTGGAAGACGTTCGGTATTATGATTTCTCCGACGATTATCGCCTGCAAAGCGGCGATTCCATCATTGTCAACAACGACGGTTCCACGTCCTATATCCCCTATTCGAGCTCGCTTTTGACCTATGGCGAGCGGTGGATGCGAACGTCGGCGATGTCGCTGACGCTGGAACGGGACAGCCGGGACCTGCCGATGTTCGCCACCTCCGGAGCTCGGGTGGCCTATACCGGCGAACTGGCCGGCGGCATCCTGGGCGGCAGTTGGAAGTACTACAAACATCTGGCGACCGCCGACAGATACATTCCTCTCAAGGGCGGTTTGGCTCTGGTGGGACGGGCGAAGTTCGGCTATATCAGCGCCAATAAGAATGCAGACATTCCCTACGCGGAGCGGTTCGCCCCGGGCGGCGTGGATTACGACGGCACGGTCCGCGGGTATCCGGACGCCTCGCTCTCCCCGCGCAGCGTCAACAACACCTACCTGGGGGGCATGGCCGAGGTGGTCTACAACCTGGAACTCCAGGTTCCGGTGATGAAAAATCAGATGTACCTGCTGGCCTTCGCCGATGCCGGGCGGGCCTGGCAGAGCAAGCGGGAAATCAAGCTGTTTTCCGGCCTGTATCGCGGCGTCGGCGTCGGTTTCCGCATGGTGGTGCCGGGCGTCGGGGTTATCGGTTTCGATTTCGGCAACGCCCTCGACCAGGCACCGGGCGAAAAGAAAGGCTGGCGGGCGCATTTCCAGGTTTCGCAGGGCGGTTGAGCATGAAACTACGGATGCAAAGCATAGCAGAGAAGGAGAAACCAATGGAGAAACTGTTGAAGTCCGGAATCGCGGTCATCATACTGGCGCTGGTATGCGCCGGTCCGGCCGTCGCCCAGAAGCTGGGGTATATCGATTCCGAGAAAATCCAGACGAATTACAAAGAGTGGAGCACGGCCCAGACGCAGTTCAACACCGAGATGAAAGCCTGGGAGGACGAGGCCGCCAAGATGGACCAGGAATTGAAAGACCTGATCGCCGAATACGACAAGCAGCGGTTGATTCTGTCGGCGGAGAAGAAAGCCGAGCGGGAAGCGGCCATCAACGCCAAGCAGGAAGCCCTGGCGTCGTTCACCAAGGAAATCTCGGCTCCCGGCGGCAAGGCCGAACAGCGGATGCAGGCGTTGTCGAAGCCGCTGTACGAAAAAATCCAGGCGGCGATCGAACAAGTGGCCATCGAAGGCAACTACGATTTCATCTTCAACTCGGCCGGTCTGGCCTACGCCAAGAAAGACCTCGACGTGACCGACAAGGTCATCGAGAAGCTGGAAAGCGGCGAATAAGCCCGTGCCGTGCACCGTCGCACAACTGGCGGAGCTGGTCGGCGCGGAATTCCGCGGACGGGGCGATGTCGTAATCGAATCGGCCGCCCCGATCGAAACCGCCCAACCGGGACAAATATCGTTTGTATCCAATCCGACCTATAAAAAATATCTCGCCACGACCGAGGCCTCCGCGCTGGTGGTCTCTCCCGGCCTCGAGGTCACCCGTTGCAGCGTCATCGTCGGCCCGAACCCGTACCTGCTGTTCTCGAAAATCATCGACATCCTCTACCCTCTCCCCTATGAACGGCGGTGGGATATTCATCCCACGGCGGTGGTGGCGGCCTCGGCCCACCTGCCCGCCCGAATCCATCTCGGTCCGCAGGTGGTGATCGAGGACAACGTCCGTATCGGTGAGGAAACGGTCATCGAGGCGGGGGCGTTCATCGGCCAGGGAACGGTCATTGGTTCGGCCTGCCAGATCGGACCGAACGCGGTCATCCGATACGGCTGCAAAATCGGCAATCGGGTGGTAATCTACGCCGGGACGGTGATCGGATCGGACGGCTTTGGGTTCGCTCCGACCGCAGCCGGAGAGGAGTATAAAAAGATCCGACAGGTCGGGTGGGTGGAGATCGAGGACAACGTCGAGATCGGCGCCAATGTGACTATTGATCGGGGGGCGCTGGGGCCGACGGTGATCGAACGCGGGGTCAAGATCGACAACCTGGTCATGATTGCCCACAACGTCCGGGTCGGAGCCAATTCCATCATTGTCGCCCAAGCCGGCATTTCCGGCTCGACCAAGCTCGGCCGGTCGGTCGTTTTGGCCGGTCAGGCGGGATTGGCGGGGCATCTGGCCATTGGCGATGGCGCAGTCATCGGGGCCCAGGCCGGCGTTTCCAAATCATTGGACGGCGGTCAGGTGTATACCGGTTATCCGGCGCGGCCGCTCATGGAACAACGACGCATCGACGCGGCGTTGAGTCAGTTGCCGGAACTGCTGAAACGGATGGCGGAACTGGAGCGTCGAACGGAGCGGAAGGATTAGCCGGGCCTCGGGCACAACGGATGCCGCAAGAATGAGTTTGACAACGCCGGCGGGGCGCCATCCCTGCCGGCGTTTTCATTTGATTTCAAGTTTCCTGTCGGTTAGAACGGGAGATCGTCGTCTTCGCCGGCCAGGTCGGTTGGCGGAGCCGGCGGCGGTTCGGAAGCGCCCCCCTCGCCGCCGGACGCGCCCGCTCCGGGGCGGCCGCCCAGAAGCTGCATGCGCTGCCCGATAATCTCGGTGACGTACCGCTTGACGCCGTCCTTGTCTTCATAGTTGCGGGTTTGGATGCGCCCTTCGATATAGACGGAACTTCCCTTGCGCAGATACTCCTTGGCGATTTCCGCCTGCCGCTCCCATAAGATGATGCGATGCCAGTCGGTCCGCTCCTGCATCTGTCCGTCTTTGCCTTTCCACTTGTCGGTGGTGGCGATATTGAAGGAAGCCACCGCGGCTCCCGACGGGGTATACCGCAGTTCCGGATCCGCCCCCAGATTGCCGATAAGGATTGCCTTGTTGACCGATGCCATATGTGCCCTCCGTGCTTTTGACAGAGAATATAGCCGCCGATCTCGCGCTTGTCAACCGAGCCCGTCTCTCTTTGTATCACAAATTGATTGCCCGTCGTCGTAAAACGGGTATATTTGGTGACAAAAAGGGACACCGATGAATAGAGTCTCAGACGTTACCCTGGCGAGGGATCGCCTGGTGGAGTTCATCCGGGGCGTCATCGACCGTAGCGGCCTCCCCCTGCTGGTGGTCGGCCTTTCCGGCGGCGTCGATTCGGCGCTGGCCGCGGCACTGGGCGTCCGGGCGGCCGGTCCGGACAAGGTCCTCGGACTGATCATGCCGTACCGCAGTTCTTCTCCGATATCGGAACAGCATGCAGTCGAGATGGCCGCGGCATTCGGGTTCCGCACCGAGCGGATCGATATTTCCCCCATGGTTGACGCCTATTTCGGAAACGCCGAAGTGTCGGCGGTCCGACGGGGCAACAAAATGGCGCGGGAACGGATGTCGCTGTTGTTCGATGTCGCCGCCCGGGAAAACGGCCTGGTGCTGGGAACATCGAACAAGACGGAAACCTGTCTGGGATACGCCACCTGGTACGGCGATGCCGCCAGTTCGCTGAATCCGCTGGGCGGGTTGTACAAGCGCGAAGTGTGGGCCCTGGCCGAGTTGCTGGGAGTTCCCAAACAGATCATCGACAAGGCCCCCTCGGCCGATCTGTGGCCGGGGCAGACCGATGAAGGGGAATTGGGGATCACCTACGAGGCGGCCGATCGCGTGTTGCCATTGATAATCGAAGACGGGGAGCGGTCGATGGCGCGCCTGACATCGGCCACCGGGGTTGAGGAAAATATCATTCGGTCAATCGCGGCCCGGGTGAATCGGTTTGCCTTCAAGCGGGCGTTGCCCGTGGTCGACCTGTTGGGCGGCAACCCGATTCCGGAACGGGTGGAGTTGGTTTAGAGGCGGATGGGAATGGAAAAACCGGGAAGACTGTACCTGGTCCCGACGCCGATTGGCAATCTGCAGGATATCACCCTGCGGGCGCTGACGGTTCTCAAGGAGGCCGACCTGATCGCCTGCGAGGACACCCGTCACACCGGGCGACTTCTGGCTCATTTCGGTCTGGAGAAACGCAAGATCAGTTATTTCGAGCATAATGAAGCGGCGCGCACGCCGCAGATTCTGGCGGAACTGGAGGCGGGTAAAAGCGTGGCCGTCGTGTCCGATGGCGGCAGTCCGGGCCTGTCCGATCCGGCCTACCGGGTGGTGACGGCAGCGATCGAACGGGGTCTGACCGTTGAAGCCCTTCCCGGCCCGACGGCGGTCATCCCCGCCCTGACGGCCTCCGGTCTGCCGACCGATCGGTTCTTTTTCGAGGGATTCCTTCCGGTCAAACCGGGCCGGCGGCGGAACCGGTTGGAACGGCTGCGCCGGTATCCGCACACGATCGTGCTGTACGAATCGGTGCATCGCATCCGGAAGACGATGGCCGACATCGTCGAGCTGTTCGGTGATCGGCCGGTCTGCGTGGCCCGGGAGCTGAGCAAGATTCATGAGGAGTACCTGCGGGGGGCGGCCGCCGACGTTGCCGCCCGGCTCGGCGAGTCCACGCCGCGGGGGGAATTCGTCATCGTCATCGCCGGAGACTCCGATGCCGAAGAGTAAACCGCATCTTTTCGAATCCTTCTTCGCCCGCATGCTGCCGTTCGATCATCTGACGATCCTCTATTGCTGGATCATCATCATTCTGACGATCAATTTCGGACGGCCGCTCGCCCGGTACGGCGACATCCTGATCGTGCACGCGGCCGCCATCGTCGGCGTCATTCTCCTGGTTCGCTTCATTTCCCCGGCCGCTAATTCGCTGGCCCGTTTCCTGCGCTTGTTGTATCCGGTGATCATGATGTTGTTTTTCTATCAGGCCTGCGCCAAGATGGTCCATTTCCTCTTTCCCGATTTCTTCGATCATCAGGTGGTGGCGCTGGAAAGCATCCTGTGGGGCGGAGATCTGTCGCTGTGGCTGGACGGCCGCTCCGGCGTGGTGGTGACCGAAATTTTGTCCGCCGGGTATTTTTCCTATTATTTCCTCATTCCCGCTCTGGCCATCGTGCTCTTCCTTCACGGCCGAACCGACGATATCAAACGATTTATGACCGCCACCTGCCTGACCTTTTTCGTATCCTATCTGTCCTTTATCGCCTATCCGGTCGAAGGCCCCCGGTTTTATTTCGCCGGACAGTATGCGACCGACCTGGTCGGCCCGATCTTTCGCCCGCTGGTCACCATGGTGATCGACCGGGGAGCGATCCATGGCGGGGCGATGCCGTCGTCGCACGTCGCCGAGGCGTTGGTGGTGTTGATTTTCGCCCTGCGGGCCTACGGCCGCAAGGCGTTCTTCCTGATCCCGGTCGTCATCGCCCTGGCGCTGGGGACGGTGCAGGGACGATTCCATTATATTACCGACGTCGTGGTTGGCGCCGCCATCGGAGCCCTGGCAGCCTGGGCGGCCGTCAGTTGGTACCCTTCCGAAAAAGAACCCGCCTCGGACGAGGAGGTTTGGGAAAGGATCACGGGGAAGCAGTATGTATCCGACAATCCTTAAGATCGGACCGATCGGCATCCATGGCTTCGGGCTGATGCTGACCCTGTCGTTTTTCGCCGGTCTCTGGTATATCTACAAACGATGCCGGGCCGAGAAGCTGTCGTTCGACCAGATGTTGAACGTGGCCTACATTCTCATCTTCGGCGGCCTGGTCGGCGCCCGCCTCGGGTTCGTCGTTCTGCATTGGGGGGACTACGCGCACAACCTGTTGGCCATCATCAATCCGTTCGGCAACGAGCAGTTCGGCCTGGCCGGTCTCAACCTGTACGGCGGCGTGGTCGTGGGAGTCGGCGTCGCCTGGTGGTACCTTTGGCGGGTGCGGCTGCCGATTTGGGCGGTTTCGGATTTATTCGCCCCGACCCTGGGGCTGGGGCTGGGCATCGCCCGGATCGGCTGCTTCCTGAAAGGATGCTGTTTCGGGACCCCCACCTCCCTGCCCTGGGGGATTTCGTTCCCGGAAGGTTCTCTGGCCTATTATGTATTCGGCGCGGAGCATCTGCATCCGGCGCAGTTGTATTCGTCCGCCTATGGCCTGCTGTTGTTCTTCCTTCTGCATCACCTGTTGAAACGCAAACGGTTCGATGGCCAGGTGGCCGGGGTGCTGTTCATGACCGAGGCGGTGTTCCGCCACCTGATCGATTATGTGCGCTA
>JAAZOE010000107.1 GCA_012797915.1 Candidatus Zixiibacteriota bacterium
CGGCTGGAGAAGATACTGGAGGAGACGTTCGGGGTCTTCGTGTACCAGGAGCAGGTGTTGTTGTGCGCGCGGGAAATCGCCGGATTCAATCTTCCGGCGGCCGATCTGTTGCGGCGGGCCATCACCAAGGCCCGTCACGAGACCGATTATGCCGGCTTGCGGCAACGGTTCCTCAAGGGGGCGGTACGCTGCGGCCTGATGCGCGAAAAGGCGCTGGAGATATTCGATCTCCTGCGTCATTTCGCCGGATTCGGTTTCTGCAAGGCCCACGCGGCCACCTATGGATATCTGGCCTATCAGTCCGCCTGGTTCAAAAAGCATTATCCGGCGCTGTTTATGCGGGCGGTGTTGAACAACGGCGGCGGATACTACCCGGCCTCGGTCTATATCGCCGAGGCCCGTCGGCTAGGGGTAACCATTGTCCCACCAGATGTCAATTGCAGCGGGGAGTTGGAGACGCTGGATGACGGCCGGTTATATGTGGGGCTGGGACGGATCAGAGATATGGAAGCAAAGACCGTGGAGCAGATACTCGCCGGGCGGCCGTTTGGGTCATTCGATGATTTTCTGGGGCGGGTGCGATTGTCGGCGGTCGAGGCGGACAATCTGGTGAAAATCGGCGGATTCGACAGCATCGACCCGGATCGTCCCCGTTTGTTATGGCGTCTGCGGCTGGCGGCACAGCGCGGCCCGGTGGGACAGGCGACCGGCGGAAATACGACCCGCGAGCCGGATGATATCTTCGCCGGGCAATTGATTGTTCCCACGGCCAAACGACTGCCGCAACTTCCGCCGGTGACGCCCTTCGAGCAGTTCCTGTATGAACGGGACATCCTGGGATTTTCGGCCTCGCGGCACCCGGTGACTCTTTTTCCCGCCTATGACGGCGTGACGGTTGCGGCCTATGCGAATGAACCGAACGGTACGGCGGTCCGCCTCTGCGGGTGGCTGGCCGATATCAAACGGATCAAGACCCGGGAAACGAAAGAGCCGATGGTTTTCGCGACATTCGAGGACCCGGAGGATACGTTCGAGGTGGTGCTTTTCCCGGGGCTGCTCAAGGAGTATTCGGAAATGATCCGGGAGTATCGATTCTTCCGGATCGACGGGAAGATTAACCGCGAGGGCGGGACGGTGGCGATTATCGCCGAAGCCCTCTCCCCCGCCCAGACGGGACTGGACGAGGCGCCATACCTGTAAGTTCATGTTGACGCCCGGATGACGGCGCGGTAGATTTTGTCATGGCAGGCAAGAAGGCCCCGATGGCGATTACCGATGAACTGGCCCGGCTTCGCCGGGAAATCGAACAGCACAACTACAACTACTATATCCTGGATAAGCCGACTGTCTCCGATGCCGAATACGACCGGTTGTTCGACCGGCTGTTGGAAATCGAAAAAGAATATCCCCAGCTGGTGACGCCCGATTCGCCGTCGCAACGGATCGGCGCGGCGCCATCGGAAAAGTTCGAACCGGCCCGGCACCGGGTGCAGATGCTGTCGCTGCAGAAGGTCACGACGGCGGAGGAGTTCGCCGATTTCGACCGCCGGGTGAAAGAAGGATTGGGACTTCAACCGACGGCCGATGTGGAATACACATTCGAACCGAAACTCGATGGTCTGGCGGTGGAACTGGTCTATGAAAACGGCGTACTGGCGGTTGGGTCGACTCGCGGCGACGGTCTGGTCGGAGAAAATATCACCCCCAATCTGAAAACGATCCGGTCGATTCCGCTGCGGTTATCCGAGAAGACAGCGAAGATCTATCCCCTGCTTGAGATCCGCGGGGAAGTGATCCTGCGCAAATCCGATTTTCGACGCCTGAACGATCAACAGGAAGAGTTGGGGTTGGAGCCATTCGCCAATCCGCGCAACGCCGCTGCCGGTTCGGTCCATCAGCTCGACAGCCGGATCACCGTTTCCCGTCCGCTGGTGTTTTATGCCTATGGCGTATCCGATCAGGAGCTGCCCGGACTGGAGACGCATCTGGCAGTGATGAATTTATTGGAGACCGAACGGTTCCTGGTCAATGAGCATCTGCATCCCGCGCGGGGCGCCGCCGAAGTGGAAAAACGGTTCCATACACTGGCCGATATCCGCGCCAAACTCGATTATGAAATCGACGGCACGGTGATCAAGGTGAATTCGCTTCGGGACCAAATTCGCCTCGGCCAGGTCAGCCGGGCGCCTCGCTGGGCGGTGGCCTGGAAATTCGCCGCCGAGACGGCCGAAACGGTGTTGGAAGATGTCATCTTTTCGGTCGGCCGGACCGGGGTGATTACGCCGGTGGCCGCGCTTCGTCCGGTGCGGGTGGCCGGGGTCGAAGTCAAACGGGCGTCGCTGCACAATGAGGACGAACTGATCGCCAAGGATGTCCGGATCGGCGACACGGTCATCATCCGCCGCGCCGGGGATGTCATCCCCGAAGTGGTGGGTGTCGTAATGGAGAGACGAACGGGCAAAGAGAAACCGGTGGCGTTCCCGGTGAATTGTCCCTCCTGCGGTCGACCCATCACTCGCCCGCCGGGAGAGGCGGCCTATCGATGCATCAACCCATCGTGTCCCGCGCAGATCGTCGAACGAATTTTCCATTTCGCCGGCAAGGGAGGGATGGATATCGAGGGGTTGGGCGGAAAGCTGGCGTTGCAGTTGGCGGAGAACAAACTGCTCGAATCCCCCGCCGATATCTATTTCCTGACCAAGGACGATTTGCTGCCGCTGGAACTGATGGCCGACAAGCGGGCGCAAAATCTTCTGGATGCCATCGCGAAGTCGAAAGATCGTCCCCTGGCCAACATCATTTATGCCCTGGGAATCCCCGGCATCGGCGAGACCGCGGCGGCGCTTCTGGCGGAACGATTCGGAACGATCGATCGGTTGATGGCGGTGACCGAGGATGACCTGAACAACATCGGCGGCATCGGACCGATTTTGGCCGAGTCGATCATCGCCTTTTTCGCCGATCCGCAGAACCGACGGATGATCGCGCGGATGAAGGACGGCGGGGTGAAGTTCACGCCGTTTCAGAGCAACCGACGCGAGGTGGCGGCCATCGCCGGCAAGACGTTCGTCATCACCGGGACGCTGTCCAAGCCGCGCGACCATTTTAAAAAGTTGATTGAGACGGCCGGTGGAAAGGTGTCGTCAGCGGTCTCGAAAAAGGCGGATTACCTGCTGTGCGGCGAGTCCCCCGGCAGTAAACTGGACGACGCCAATCGGTTGGGAGTGTCGGTACTGGACGAGGCGGGATTTCTCAAACTGCTGAAGTGATATTTACGAAGGGTACTTGGATAGCTATCGCGATGGACTAATTCATTTGCCTATTCAGCATTCTTCCCAATGCTTTGCAGTTTGACTTGCTCATCAACAATCTTCTTCACTTGACCGGATTTAAACCGCAAGGATTTGTACCAAACCCCGACTTCAAGCGTCGGTCTCACCGTCAGTTCAAGCCAACCATCTTTATCATATCCACCCCAACCTTGCTGGCACAATAGTTCGTCGTTTGGCACTCCCGATAGGGCTATCCTATACCGATCCCGGTAGTTTTCGGGTTTCAACATAGACGGCGAAATAGCATAGAATATCGATTCATTATAACGTCTTGCCTTTAATTCCAGTTGACCAGAGATAATCCCCTGAGTGACGAATTCGGTTGCTTCCTTTAATTCAATCCCGAGGCTATCCATAATGAGGACAGCGACCTGCGGACCTATCATATCAAAAGATTTATCCAGTTGCCGGCCAACCTCTACTTCAAGTTCGGCTATTCGAGCCTTATGCTCTTTATAAAGTCTATATCCCCCAATCAAGAACGCGAGGATAAACCATGCCAATAATAATGCCACGATAAAGCCTACAGTTACACTCACGACCTTATTCACCGTACCAGACCCAAACAATGGAAAATACCATGAAAGCAGAGCGACAACACATACGGTAATTATTGTTCCCCACACACCATTCGCGGATGCCCAAGCCAGCCGCCACGTCCGACCGAAGCAATCCGCGACGTAGACAAAGTAATCTTTAATCCGCTTCTTCATATGCCAAAAAGTAGCAATGCAAACCCCGCACGTCAAGGAGTTAATAGCTGGAAACAAAAAGCCCGGCGCGAGGCCGGGCTTTTTGTCAGAGCAACGATAATATGCGTTACAACTTGGAAGCGACGGCGTTGGCGACGTCGGTCGTCGTGCTCTTGCCGCCCATATCGTAGGTGCGCACCTTGCCTTCCTTGATCACCGCGGCGATGGCATTCTCCAGGCGGGTCGCCATCGACGTCTCTCCCAGCCAATCCAGCATCAGGACGGCCGACAGGAAAGTCGCGATCGGGTTGACCTTGTTTTGGCCGGCGTACTTGGGGGCCGAGCCGTGGGTCGGTTCGAAGACGGCGTAGTTGTCGCCGATGTTGCCGGAGGAGGCGAATCCCAGCCCGCCGACCAGTTGCGCGGCCAAATCGGAGATGATGTCGCCGAACATGTTACTGGTGACCAGCACCGAATAGTCGTTGGGATTCTTGACCAGCCACATGCACATGGCGTCGATGTTGGTTTCCCAGAGCTGGATGTCGGGATACTTCTTGGCCACCTCGCGGGCGGTCCGGACCATCAGGCCGGAGGTTTCGCGGATGACGTTCGGCTTCTCCACCACCGTCACTGATTTACGGCCGGTCTTCTTGGCGAACTCAAAAGCATCGGTGATGATGTTGCGGCAGCCGGTCTTGGTGTTGATGCGCAACGATATGGCGATTTCATCGGCCGGATGCTTGTCGAAGCGGGCCATTTTCTTGTTGTGTTTGGTGATAACCGACCGGACTTCGTCCGGCAGCGGGAAGAACTCCACCCCTGAATAGAGGTCCTCGGTGTTTTCCCGAAAGACCACGATGTCGATCCCCTCTTTGTAGTTGAGGGGGTTGCCGGGGTACGCCTTGCACGGCCGCAGGTTGGTGCGCAAGTCGAATTCCTGCCGCATGCGGACGATCGGCGAGGCATAGACCAGCCCCTTGCCTTGCAGCGCCGGAACCAGCGCGGCCTCGGCTTCCTGCTTGGGCAGGGAGGTGATGGCCCCGAACAGGGCGCAGTCGGTATTTTTTAATAGGGTAACGGTTCGGTCGGGCAGGGGATTGCCTTCCTTGCTCCAAAATTCCCAGCCGATGTCGCCGTGGATGTATTCGGCGTCGAAGTGCAGCTTGTCGAGCACGATTTTGGCGGCGTCCATGACGTCCACCCCGATACCGTCGCCCGGCAGCCAGGCGATTTTATACTTCGCCATAGATACGTCTCCTCACTGAAGTGAATAGACCAGGGAGAACCGATGCGTGGTTCCCAGGTCCGATGTGTATGGAACGAATGCGTAATCGATGCGCCACTGATTGTAGAGAAACCCGGCGCCGGCGGAATAGCTCCGGCTGTCGTATCCGGTCTGATACCCGGCCCGCAGGAAGAGATATTTCTGCAGGAGGTATTC
>JAAZOE010000108.1 GCA_012797915.1 Candidatus Zixiibacteriota bacterium
GACAAAAATGGGTCGGCGACAGGATCATCCCGAGGTAGCCGCTGAGGTGGGCGATGAAGATATTGTTCAGATTTATGTCAGGAGCGTACAGAAAACCGGACAAAATCGGGTAACTCAGGCCGATGAAGGCGGCGGTCATACCGGATAGGAGGCCACAAAGGAATGGTACCATGAAGATGATCGCCACCGGCGGGATGCCGAACCGGGCGACCTCGGCCGGGATATTCCCCACCGCTCCGGACAGGGTCACCATATCCTTGAAAACCAGAATCCCAAAGACCATACAGAAAAGCCGGATATTGACTGCTTCTTTAATCGTCGGCCAGAGCTGACGCCAGCTCCCTTTGTTCAGAATAACGGTGACGGTGATAGCGATGAGCAGGGCGATAACGATATCGAGACCGGTCGCCAGGGCCAGGAACACCGCGAGTAACAGCGGCCAAAGGGCCAGAAGCAGTTGCCCGATGGCGCGAAGGTTGTTGCGGTTTCCATTCCCGTTGTTGTTGATTTGCCGCAGGAAAAAGAGATACCCGATCGAGATCATGGCCACGGTCATGATGATGCCGAGGTAGGCGTACCGCTGGATCGGGAGGCCGATGATTCCGGCGGCAAGGATGATCCCCGGATAGAGCGGCCAGAAAAACTCCATGATATGCCGGAACCAGTAGTTGGCCGCGGTCAGGAAGACCGGCGATTTCTGATCCGCCTTGAGCACCTCCTCCACCAGCGGCGCCGACAGCAGCGCCCCGCCCGGCATCGGCATCATCCCGATCGCCGCCGGCAACACCACGACCGCCGCCTTCTTCCCCCCGGCCAGTTCCTGGGCCGCGCCAGTCATGCGGTCGAGCGCCCCGACCCGTTTGAGCAGGTGCCCCAGCACGGTCACGATGACGATAGCGGCGAACAGCTTCCAGAAGGCCGGATCAGTCAGGGTATGGCCGAACCCCTTGGCGACGTTCAATGGGGTGACGCCGAACAATATCGGCAAAAGAATCCCCGCCCCGCAGAGGAGGTACCCGACGAAGAGTTTCCGCTTGATCCCGAAGATGATCAGCGCCAGAATAAACAGCAGTTTCAGAACGGCCATCGCGCGAAGATACGGGGCAAATCCCCACCTGTCAAATCCGATTTCAGTTCAGCCTTGACACGTCCCATCCCCCTGCGTATGCTGAAACCGCATATATTAGGGGATATCGAGAACGTATCGAAACGGTTGCGGCGGGTCTTGATTCCGACGAAGTCGGAATTGTGACCCGCCGCCTGGCGGCGACTTGAATGAAGGGCGAAAGGTCATGGCCGAACCGGTGGTTTATATAAACGATAAACGGGTCGATTACCGAAAAGCCTCGGTATCGGTGTTCGACTATACCCTGCATTGCGCCATCGGCTTTTTCGAGTCAATCCTGGCGGTCGATGACCGTTTAGTGCTGGTTGATGAGCCTCTGGACCGGATGGAGGCGGGGCTTGACCGGTTGGGCCTGCAAATGAATTATAACCGCGCCCGGATATTGCGAACACTTCGCCGCGCGGCGAAAGACCATCCGGGGCATGTCAAGAAGATCAAAATCCTGCTCACCTATGGCTATTTTCCGCTCTGGCCGGGAAGCCGTCCGGGGCCGAAGACGATCATTATCGTGCTGGATCATAAGCTGGAGTTCAAGAAGCAGAAACTGCTGGTCTCCCCGATGGTCATCAGTTCGGCCGATCCGATGCGCGGAATCAAATCGCTCAATTTCATGACCGAATGGATGAGCCAGA
>JAAZOE010000109.1 GCA_012797915.1 Candidatus Zixiibacteriota bacterium
ATCCGCGTACGGGGGCTTTGACGCATGCAACGACCCCGCCCCATCGTCCGCCGGTGGCGGAGCGGATCATGCGGGCAACCAACTCGATGTCTGGGATCGTCTTATTGAAAAGGAGAGCGGAGAGTATAATGGGATTGAAAATTTTCTGCATGATCATGCCGGTGGTGCTGGCGGTCCTGTCAGGATCGCCTGTCACCGCGGGATCCGATGAACTTTCGATATGGGATCAATTCACCACGGCCCTGAAAACCGGATCGATCACGGTCGACGATATCCGGCCATATACGGAATTGGGTGATGCCTATAAGCCGACCCTGCTGAGATACCTGAATATGCTCCGGGCGGAAGCCGAGGCCCAGAATTGGAGCGTGCAACCGGAGATCATCACGGTCGGCAACCGTATCCAGTACCTGTTTCCGTGGACGACAAACGGGCAAAGCGTTTCCTATTGCTTTTCCATCGTGACCGAGGGCTCCCGCTGGTATTTTCAGCATCTGGAAGCGATTTTTATCCGGCTGGACAAACTCCCCCCGTTGCCGACTTCCCAATTCCCCGATGTCGCCGAGGAGCAGAAGGCCTGGGCGCGGGAGGAGATATACTGGTCGTTCATCGTGCTGAATATGTACCTTCCGATCGCCGAGAAACTGGGGCCGGCCTCTGCCCTCGATCTTCTCAAAGACGGGCCGGGGTATTTCGTCGGCGCCAAGAGCTGGGTGCCGTTCGCCTCCCCGGCCAAGAGTTTTATTCTCTATCTCTGCTGGGAGCAGGCGCACTTGCGGGGCAATCAGGTCACGTTGGAGACTCTCAGCGATACGGCCGCGGTCGTCCATCTCAACCCTATTTTCTTGTCCCTGTATTTTCGGACGGCGCATCTCAAGCCGCAAATTTCGCTTGAGGATTACCGGCGGATTTTCGAAACCATCTGGCAGGATCGCGCGTCGGCTGCCGGGTGGAAACTGCGAATCGAGTATGCCCCGGACAACAGTGTGACGTTTCGATTTTCCCGGCCGGGTGGTCGACAGTAGGCATCTCTTGCCTTTCGCGCGGCGCATGGGGTTACACCGCCTGCGGGCCGCGCACAAAATACCATATTGGAGCAACTTTTCCCACCGTCCGCCAGTGGCGGAGCGGGGCACCCCGATAATAAATAGCAAGCACCCTCAAGCCAAAAGCTTGAGGGTGCCACTCAATAGTAATCTATGGTTGGAAATCGGACTAGGCGATGGGTTTGACGCCGATGAGGGCCGGGATCGGGCCGCCGTCCTCCTCGGGAAGCTGAATCCGGTCCTCGTGCAGTTCGAAACCGGCTTCCTTCATGAACTGCCGCCAAGTATCCATGGGAAACAATCCGCGATGATGGATGTCGGTTTCCATGGTCAACTGGCCCGATCGCCGGATGAGATAGATGTATAAAGCCTCGTACCAGGTATCGGACGGATCGGGGTCGTAGTAGTTTTCCAGCAAGGTGATGTCGGTATCTGTGCGGGAGTGGGTCGAACAGCGGGTCTGGCACTGCCGGAAACTGCCGCTGACATCCTGCACCTGGGTCACGAAGGCGCCGCCGGGGCGAAGATGGCTGAAGGCGGTGCGGATGGCGGCCTTGAGCCCGGCGGTGGTCTGCATGTAGTTGATGGCATCGAAGGCGGTGACGGCATCGAAGAGCCGTCCCAGGCGCACCGAACGCATGTCGCCGCAGACATAGGTGATTTCGGGATTGAGTTCCCGGGCCAGGGAAATCATCTGGTCGCTGATGTCGACGCCGGTGACTTCGAATGCTTTTTTCAGGGTGAAGTCGTTATGTCCGCCGCCACAGCCGAAATTGGCCACGGCCGAAACCGGTATCCGGGCGTATTTGCGCACCAAGCGGATGTACTCCTCGGTTTCCTTGACATAATCATCCGGCGGGCAGATGATCGGCCAAACCCAGGATAGGTCGCCGTACATCCGGCGTTGATCGGCGCTCGAAAACGTGTATGCCATCTCTCCCCCTTCGGCGGTTTCCCGATGGAAAACGCCG